>JALHRK010000041.1 GCA_022841505.1 Saprospiraceae bacterium
ACCGCCACGCTGGATGGCGGAAATGTTCAGCGCCACCACGCCCGAGATTGAAACCTTCCGCACCATGTTCAATGATAGCGACCAATCGCCAGTGGCCGTTGGGTCTGCACTGCTGGAAGGGATCTTCGTGGATGGCACAGTGGACACCCGCCAACCCGATCTGGGCTTTAGCGTAAAAATTGCTTCCAATCCGGCAACCGATGGCGTCAGTGTAATACAATTGCGCGGCGCCACGCTCCAATACGTGAAGGTGTATGCAGCCAACGGACAGTTTATCCGCCGCCAGAGTGGGACGAATCCGGCTGTGGCGCTTCCCCGGAAAGGGTTGTATTTGCTGGAGATTGGAACGGATAAAGGAGTGGTGGTGAGGAAAGTGGTGTATTGATTTGAAAATTTGAGGATTTGAAAATTTGAAGATGGGCTGTCGGGACTCCCTCTTGATTGCCGCGATGAGAAAGCGTATCTTTGTAAAAAAGACACACTATGCCATTGCCCATCACAGATATTTCACAACTCGATCTGAATGGATCTTATACTTATGCCGACTACTTGCTTTGGCAATTTGAAGAACGGGTGGAATTGATTCGTGGTAAGCTCTTTAGGATGTCTCCGGCGCCAAACAGACGCCACCAAACTATGTTGGGAGAATTACATCTCCAAATAGCACCTTTCTTTAAAAAGCAACATTGCCAGGTTTTTCTTGCCCCTTTCGATGTGCGCCTTTCGGTCAGCAAGCGCAAAGGGCAGGATACAACAGTGGTGCAGCCCGACTTGTGTGTGATTTGCGATCCGGGAAAATTAGACGAACGAGGCTGTGCCGGAGCACCCGATTTAATCATAGAAATCCTTTCCCCTGGTAACAGCAAAAAGGAGATGCGGGAAAAATTTGAGGTTTATGAAGAAGCAGGTGTGCGGGAATATTGGTTAGTCAACCCGTTAGACAATGTGGTGCTGGTGTATGTGCTGAACGAAGCGGGAAAGTACATTGGTCTGGCGCCAGTGACGGAAGACCAGGAACTGAGGGCTGCTATTTTTCCTGACTTGGTTATTGATTTAAAAGAGGTGTTTGGTTGATATAATCACTTCCTGGTTCACTTTTTTGTATAGGCTTGAGGGGCGGCGTAACTACAAATACACCGAATAGGCTCATCCACTTTTGCTACTCGATTTTTTGACAAAGCTTGCCTAACATCCGATGGCAAGGTATAGACCGGAACAGGCGGCAGCTTTTTAAAATTTGGTTTAAAAGCGGCATAAGATCCTGATAAATAGTTTTTTGTAGTAAAAATAATTGCCGTTTCGGCTTTAGAAGACAGCGGAAGTAATTTTTTTTCTCTTAGCATGTTTTCATAAACCCGATCGCTGCGCCAGGCTACATAAGCTTCCAACTGGGTCAGTGTAACATGCTGCAATGGCTCTTGCATTCTTCCCGGAGGAACGAAGTAGGTTTTGTGCTGAAGTACGGGGTCGGAATCAGAAAGAAAACCGCGCACCGTTTCTCCATGCCCGGTGGTGTCGGGGAAAGCCGATTTGAATTCTTCGGAATGTAAACCATAAAAGCGTTGTGTCCACCCAAGGTATTCCCAATAATCGAGGTTCTGCAAAGCTTGTTTGTCCACCCAAAGGCTGTCATTTATTCGCTCGCATCCCGGGGGCAGGCCGTTGGAGAGAGAGCGGGAATTGACGCAGCTTTGCAGGCCAATTTGTGTCAATAGAAAAGAAGACAGGAGGAAATTGAAGAATCGCATCGAGGTTTGACCTTTAAAACAGCTTATTTGGTGTCCGTCTATTTAGTGGGTGTCTGATCTTTAGAGTTCGAGAGCAAGGCATGCGAAGGACCCAAAAATGGGAGTTTACTCACGTAAATGACCGCTTTTGGGGCCGAGTATAACGCAGCTATCGGGCTATAAAGACAGACAAAAATCAACCATTCGGGCAGCTTTTGCAACGCTTGCCCTTTTTATACTTCTTGCAACACTTTTTTTTGAAAGTTTTGGTTTTCAACTCAATGACAACGAGTGGAAAAGGAATACTCACTTTCCCCGGATTGAAGGTCTTTTTTTGGTTGTCGGACATACCTGCTGTTTTTACACCGGCAAAAGTAACCCTTGTTTGGATTTAATCCAAATTAAAGGAGTGTCATTTTTTTATGACATAAAAGGCTAATCACAGGTTCGGGCAAGCGTTGGGTAAATTTAGCCGAACTGGAGTTCGGCTTTACAGCTCAATACCCGATATGAAACAACGCATCCCCCTGGTTAACCACCGGCGCATTGGTATGGCCCAGAATATGGCCGTTCCTGGGTGCGTAAATCCGGATTCTTTCTGTGCCAAACGGGTCGTTGATCGAGCCCAGTGGCTCCCCTTCCACAATGCGCTGTCCTGCGGGTTTGTGGCAGCGGAACATGCCCGACCAGGGCGCGCGCATCCAGAGCGACCGGCGCATCACGGTGACTTTTCGGGCCGGCGCCAGCTCTTCTGCGATCATGCCTTTGGCCGCCATCACCCGTTTCAGCCCTTTCAGGCCGTGTTCGATAGAAAAGCCGTCGTAGCGCTGGTTTTCGCCGCCTTCAAAAACGACGAGCGGTTTCAGGGCTTCATGGGCAACTTTGCGCAAAGAGTGGCTGATGGGGGCATTGGAAAGAATATAAGGCGCACCGAATAGTCGGGCAAGTTCTTCGCTCGCCTTGTCGCCTTTGGTAAAACGCGCCTGTGGGTAATTGTAGTGGTTGCGGCCGCCAGTGTGGAAGTCAATGATAAAATCGGCCAGCGGCAATATTTTTTTGGTGACAATGAATGCAACACGGGCTGCCAAAGACCCATCGAGACTGCCGGGGAAGCTTCGGTTGACGTCTTTGCCATCGGGCACATCGCGGGAATAATTGATGAAGCCATAAATATTCAGGAGCGGAATGGCGATGACGCTGCCTTGCTGGAGGTTTTTGAAATATTCTTCTTCCACAGCGCGGCGCACAATCTCGATGCCGTTGATTTCATCGCCGTGAACGCCGCCGAGCGCCAGCATCACCGGCCCCGGATTCAGGCTGCGGTAGATATGGCCTTTGATGTAAATGCGGTTGCCCGAAGGTAAACTCGCGACCGGCAAACGCAGCGTGACCTCCTGGCCGGGAATGATGGTCGTTCCGTTTATGACAAAGTGCTTACTCATGATTTTTGGTACCGTTCCCTTTCGTCTGGTGTCTGGGCTTTAGAGTTCGGGGCTTCGACTCCGCTCAGCCACCTCATTGGGGGCGTTGAGCGGAGTCGAAACGAACGCAGCTATCGGACTATAAAGACAGACACCCTATTTATCCAAACGCAAGCGCCAATTGTTTCGTCTGCGCAAGTTCAATTTCACGTTCAATAAAACCCACGATTTTGCCGGCCACATCCACGCGGGTTACGGTTTCAATCCCTTCCAATCCTGGCGAAGCGTTGACCTCAATAACGAGTGGTCCGCGTTCTGAGCGCAGCAAATCCACGCCAGCCACGCTTAAGCCCAGCACTTCGGCTGCTTTTTGGGCAACCCATTCCTCTTTGGCGCTGAGGGGCGTGATGGTAGCGCTGGCGCCCCGGTGCAGGTTGGAGCGGAATTCGCCTTCTTTGGCCCGGCGCTCCATGGCAGCTACTACTTTCCCGTCCACGACGAAGGCGCGCACGTCCGAGCCGCTTGCTTCTGCGATGAATTCCTGCATGATGACCCGCTCGCCCAGCTTTTGGAAAGCTTCCACCGTTGCTTCGGCACTCCGGCGCGTTTCGGCCAGCATGACGCCGGCGCCGTGCGTGCTTTCCAGCAATTTTACGATGATGGGCATCGCTTCAAAAGTGTTCAGCAGCGGTCCGATGTTCTGGCCTTCGCCTGCGGAAACCGTTTTGGGCGTATCAATACCGGCAAAAGCCAATTTTTGAAGGCAGCGCAATTTGTCCCGTGCATAGATGAGCGCGTCGGAACTGGTGGTGCAAAAAACCTTCATCATCTCAAAATGATTGATGACGGCGGCGCCTTGTTGGGTGACCGAAGATCCGATGCGTGGGATCACAGCATCAAAAGGTTCGAGCAATTCATCGTCGTAATAAACCTGCGCCTCTCCATGATCTATGGACAAGGTGCAGCGCATGTGGTCGAGAATACGCACCTGATGACCTCTTCTGAGGCAGGCGCGGCGCAGACTTTGAGTCGAATAGAGGTAAGTTCCTCTCGACAAAATGGCAATGTTCATACCAATAAATAACTCGATGGTTAGGAAAATCCGGCTCTGGGAGCCGCGATGCTGCACGCTGGCTTGTGTAAGAGGCAAGATTTGCAATTTGCCACTTATTACACATCCCCGACGGCGGCAAGATAGCACTAATTGCATATCTTGCACGAAAAATTAGACAATCGGAAAAACCTATGTCCACACCATTACAAGTCCCAGCTTCTTCGCTCAACAATCGCCGCACCATCAATGCCTGGGCGTTGTTCGATTGGGCCAATTCTTCCTTCGCTCTGGTCATCATTGTGGCCATTTTCCCGGGGTATTTTCTGGCGGTTACCGATGATGTGGTGCATATTGGCAAAAACCTGACGGTTTCCAATGACCAGTTGTATTCCTACGCCATTTCTGCGGCTTATCTGCTCATCCTCATTGCCTCGCCATTTTTGTCGGGCATCGCCGATTATGGCGGGCGCAAAAAGTTTTTTCTGCAGTGTTTCACTACGCTGGGATCGGCGGCGTGTTTCGCCCTGTATTTTTTCAGGGGTATGGACCAACTCACATTGGGTACGGTGGCTTTCATCTTAGCGACAGTTGGCTTTGCAGGCGGCTTGGTGTTCTACAATGCTTATTTGCCGCTAATCGCCAGCGAAGATCAATACGACCGGGTGAGCGCCAAAGGATTTGCCTATGGCTATATCGGCAGCGTCATTTTGTTGATCGCCAATTTGGTTGTTATTCAAAAATACGAGTGGTTCGGTCTTAGCGGCGAAGGCCCTGCTGTGCGCATTGCATTCGTGATGGTGGGCATGTGGTGGATTGGCTTTGCGCAAATTCCGTTTCGGCGCCTGCCTCCGGATTCCAATGAAAAATCGAAGGAAAACCTGATGCTGAAAGGGTTTCAGGAGCTGCGGAAAGTCTGGCGCCAACTTCAGGGGCTCAGCAATGCCAAGCGGTTTTTGGTTGCCTTTTTCTTTTACAGCACGGGCGTTCAAACGGTGCTTTTTTTAGCGGCTATTTTTGCCGAAAAAGAGCTGGGGTTTGCGACTTCCGACCTTATTTTGCTGATTCTGCTCCTCCAGATTGTAGCCATCGGCGGCGCCTATTTGTTCGCCAAAATTTCAGACATTAAAGGCAACAAGTTTTCCATCATCATCATGCTCATCATCTGGACGATCATTTGCGGGGTCGCCTATTTCATCTATTCCAAAGCTGCTTTCTACCTGCTGGCCATCGGCGTCGGCCTCGTCATGGGTGGCATACAGTCGCTTTCGCGCTCAACCTACTCGAAATTGCTGCCCGAAAACACGCCGGATACGACTTCTTTTTTCAGTTTTTACGACGTGTTGGAGAAAGGCGCCATCATTGTCGGCACCTTCAGCTTTGGGTTTATTGGCTACCTCACAGGCAGCATGCGCATGAGCGTACTGGCTTTGAGTGTCTTTTTCATTGTGGGATTGCTGACGATGACGACCGTGAAGATGAAGCCCGAAAAGCAAGGAAATTTGTAAGCTGAATTACGATCCAAAACTAAAAGTGTCATCGCCTGCATATTTGGTGCATAGGCTACTTTTGGGTATATTTGGATCATGGAAAAAGAATTCACCATCACGGTTTTTACGGAAAACCAATCGGGACTTTTGTCAAGGGTGGTCACCATCTTCAGCCGCCGGCACATCAACATCGAAAGCCTGACGACCTCCAAGTCGTCCCTTCCCAATATCCACCGCTTCACTATTGTTGTGAACGTAACAGAGGATATGGTGGAGAAGCTCGTCCAGCAGTTAGACAAACAAGTGGACGTGCTGAAAGCTTTTTACTACAACCCGGATGAGGTGGTGCGCCAGGAAATTGCACTGTACAAGGTGCCTGCCGAGATTTTTGCCGGAAGTTCGCGGGTAGAGCGTTTGGTTCGGGCGCATAATGCGCGCATCCTAGCCATCGAACCGGAATACGTGGTAATTGAAAAAACGGGCCATGAATCGGAAACCGAAGCGCTGCTGGAAGAACTCAAAAGCATCGGGATTTACGAATTTGTGCGCTCTGGTCGGGTCGCCATCGTGAAACCGATGGAACGGCTGAATACTTATTTGCGCTCGCTGGAGTTAGCGGACCAAGGTTAAAGTAAAAAAGCCTGTCCCGCCATAGCGGGGGTAAAGGTTAAAGTAGAGATTATGATTCACGATCGAATTTCGTGTCCTCCTTTATCCTTTCTACTTTATCCTTTAACCTTTTTAAATATCCAAAACCTCCACACTCCACGCCTCCGCCTTCCCGGCAAAAAGCGCTTTTGTTTTGGTCCAGGTGCGTTGAAAAAACTCCGATTGGCGGTAAGCCTCCAAATACTCCGGCGCTTCCCAGACGCTGTAGGTAAAAAACACAGCACTCGTGTCGCATTGCCGCCAGAGTTCCAGGTGCAGGCACCCTTCAAAGCTCTGGATCGCTGCTTTTGACGATTCAAAAATGGCGAGGAAATCTGCCGCAGCATCCTCCCGCAGGGTGAGCTTGACGATGCGCTTGATCATTCGGGCGTATTGGTATAAAAATCAATCTGAACGCCTTCTTCCACCGACAAGCCCAGCAGGCTGGCAGCTTTGCCCATGTTGACGGCTATTTCGAGGTAATCTACAGAGTTGAACAGGCAAAGCGTTTCGCCAATGGCGACGTCTTTGTAATGGGTGGATAGACGCGTGATGGGGTCATTGCGCTTGAAATACAGCGAAAAAGGCCGGTTGCGGCCCACCTGCTCGAAGCGTTCCCGGGTGATGTTCACAATGACATTTTCGTAATTGTCCACATAAATTACGGCGCCTTTGATTTGTGAGGGCGCAATCACCGGTTGGAACGTGATGCGTTGCACCATGCGCTCCGCCGGAAAGCCAATTTCGATGAACGGAAAACCGTTGGCGATGTGCCCGATTGCGGTAGCGTATATGTCTTTAAGCGGAAACGGCGTAGAAGAAGGCGCTTCCAGGCGGTAGACGTCTTTGGGCGTTTCCGGAAAAATCAGGGAAAAGATCCCGTTGTCCGGGCCAATGAAAAAGTGTCCTTCGTGGCGGATGGCAACGAATCCGGTATCGCCTGCGTAATCGTTTACGCTGATCAGGTGAATGGTGCCGGAAGGGAAGCTGCTCCAGGTGTTTTTAAAAATAAAGGCAGCCTGCACGATGTCGTACGGCTTCACCTGGTGGGTAATGTCAACCAGATTAAGGCGGTCATTTTTGCTCAAAATGGCGCCCTTGATCGTAGGGAGGTAATGATCCTGCCAGCCAAAGTCGGTTGTCAGTGTTACAACGGGCATTGTGTGGTGGTTACTGGTTAGTTGTTATTGGTTATTTGTCAAGGTTAAAGTGGAAAGGATAAAGGTTAAAGTTGGGATTATGGTCACTTGATGAGTACGGAACCTCCTTTAACCTTTTAACTTTATCCTTTAACCTTTTATATTCCCCCTTCGGGGGGTAGAGGACTCCCTAAACTGTCTGCGCCTCTTCCGGCAACACTTCGTCTTCGCCTTCCGTCAGTCTGTTGCGTTTTTTGACCATCGGATTTTGGTGCATTTCCACGTAATCTTTTCGATTTCTGGAAATATCTACCGCTTGATACAGCGCCTGACGAAAAGAAGAAGGATCTGCTTCGTTTTTACCCGCGATGTCATAAGCAGTGCCGTGATCGGGGGAAGTGCGCACGCCGGACAACCCTGCGGTGTAATTGACGCCGCTGCCAAACGACAGTAACTTGAAAGGAATCAGCCCCTGATCGTGGTACATGGCCAGAATGCCGTCGTATTTGACGTGCTGGCCCGACCCGAAAAAGCCGTCCGCCGGGAAAGGCCCGTTCACCAGAATGCCTTTGACTTTCAGGTCTTCGATGGCCGGGCGGATGTATTTTTCTTCCTCATCGCCGATGACGCCGCTGTCGCTCGCGTGGGGGTTGAGCCCCAACACGGCGATGACCGGGCGTTCCACCCCGAAATCTTTGCGCAGCGAATCGTTCAGCATCAGGATTTTGCGCATCAGCAGCCCTTTGTCAATGGCGCCGGCTACGTTGTCAATCGGCAAGTGGTTCGTCGCCAAAGCGATGCGTAGTTTGTCGTTCACCATCAGCATCAGGCTGTCGCCGTTGCTCAGTTCCTGGGTCAGGTATTCGGTGTGGCCCGGGAAAGGGAAACCGGCCATTTGCATGGCGTATTTGTTGATGGGGGCCGTCACCAGTGCGTCTATCATGCCGGCTTTAAGTTCAGCCACTGCGCCTTCCAGCGACTTGATGGCGTATAATCCACCCGATTCGGAGGGTTTTCCGATTGTGATGTTCACGTTGTCCTGCCAGCAATTGACCACATTGACCCGGTCGGTCACCAACTGGTTGGCCGATCGAATCTGCTGGTACTGAAAATCAATGCCGGTGATGTTTTTGTGGTAAGAAACGACTTTGGAAGAGCCGTAAATAACCGGAACGCAAAAGTTCAATATTCCCGGGCTGGCTAACGTTTTCAAAATGACCTCCAAACCAATGCCATTAATGTCCCCGATGCTGATCCCTATCTTCATTTTCTCCATTCCTTCGACATATTTTTATTGCCGGAAAAGGCGCATATCTGACGTATTGTTTGTATCCCTGCGCAATCTTTTCCAACTTTGCAGTTGAAACGCAAAGTTAATCAATTACTTATTTGAAAGCGAAAAAATCCTTTGGCCAGCACTTCCTCAACCGGGAAGACATCGCCATGCGCATTGCTGACAGCCTGCAACTTGCCGGAACCGCCTACGATCAGGTGTTGGAAATTGGCCCCGGAAAGGGGATGTTGACGAAGTACCTGTTGAAAAAAACGTCGAAACTGACCGTTGTGGAAGCCGACCGCGACATGGTGGAGTACCTGCACAAGCACTATCCCGCGCTTGGCGACCGCATTCTTGCAGAAGATTTTCTTAAGTTGCCGCTGGAGGGTATTTTTGGGGAAGCGCCGTTTGGCCTGATCGGCAATTTTCCTTACAACATCTCGTCGCAGATCCTGTTCCGGATGCTCGATTACAAGGATCAGATTCCGGAAATGGCAGGCATGTTTCAAAAGGAAGTGGCGGACCGTGTGGTGGCTCCGCCGGGCAGTAAAACGTATGGCATTATTTCGGTACTGATACAGGCATTTTATGAAGGAGAATACCTTTTTACCGTAGATAAAAGCTGTTTTACCCCGCCGCCGCAAGTGCAGTCAGGCGTTATTCTCTTAACGCGGAAAGCAAACGCGGAACTGCCCTGCAACCACAAATTGTTCACCCAGGTGGTGAAACAGGCGTTCAGCCAACGCCGCAAAATGTTGCGCAATACCATGAAACTATTTTTAGCCGAAGACGCTTTACTTGCGGATCCCTTTTTTACACAACGCCCCGAACAACTGTCGCTGGAGGATTTTATTCAGGTGACGCAGTGGGTGGAAGCACGAAGGAAGTAGATTTGAAAATTTGAAGATTTGATAATTTGAAAATGGAACACATCATCAAATTTTCAAATCTTCAAATTTTCAAATTCATATTATACTTTTTCATTCATAACAGGAAACAATCATGACACTCGAAGAAAGGATCATGCAGGACCTGAAAGAAGCCATGAAGGCCAAAGATCAGGCTGCTTTGAGGGGAATCAGGGCCATTAAAGCCGCCATTTTGCTGGCCAAAACGGACGGCAGCGGCGATGAGATCACCCCGGAAAAAGAGATCAAAATGCTGCAAAAACTGGTGAAGCAGCGCAGAGAATCGCTGGGCATTTTTGAGCAGCAGGGGCGCGCCGACCTGGCGCTGATCGAAAGCGAAGAAATTGAAGTGCTGGAACGCTACCTTCCGAAACAATTGGATGGGGAAGCACTCGAAGCCATCGTCCGCAACATCATCGCCGAAACTGGCGCAACGGGCGTCAAAGATATGGGCAAAGTCATGGGCGCTGCCACCAAACAATTGGCCGGACAAGCTGATGGGAAAGTGGTTGGGGAAGTGGTGAAACGGTTGCTGGGACTTTGATTGATTTGAAGATTAGGTGATTTGAAAATTTGAAGATTGGGGCGTCACACTAATCCTCAAATTTTCAAATCATCAAATCTTCAAATTCTCACATTACTCTGTCGCATTGGCACAAACACAGCGCACCCGCAGTTTCCAGTGCGGCGAAAAAGTGCTCGTGTTTTTGGCATTCACCAACCAATTGCGGCCATCGTAAGCGGGTTCTGAATAAGTGACGATACCTTCCAGATTAGCGCTCGTGGAATCGAGTGCTGCCCATCCGGCGCCTAAGGCTCTTTTACCTTCCGGACAATTTGCCCGCACTTGTTTCAAATCATCAGCGTTCCAGGGGCTTTCCGCTACGACGACTTCGTAACCAGTAATGCCCGAATCCGCAGGTGAGCGCGTGGAAGGGTCGCAGGCATACATACCTGCCAGGAGCAGGATAGAGAAAAATAATGCGTTGGTTTTCATGGTATTGTGTTTTTTGAGTTATGAAATAGAGCGTTCATACGATTCAAGGCTCGCTGCGGACAACCTTGTATTTCCTTGATTGTTGGGAGGCTTGTTTTGTTACACTCCCTATGCGAAAATTCGCTAAAACATTCTACTTTTGTATAAATGTATGGCTACATGGCGAAGGACCTATTCCACGATTCATTTCGCAAGGCATTAGAAAAAGACGGTTGGACGATTACACACGATCCATTCCCGTTTCGGATCTTGGGCGTTGAAGGAGAAATAGACCTGGGCGCTGAAAAAATCATTGCAGCTGAAAGAGAGAATGCAGGGAAGAAGACGAGAATTCTTGTAGAAATTAAGAGTTTCATTGGGTCTTCTTTTATGAGGGATTTTCATGTTGCTGTCGGTCAATATACGAACTACAAAGTCTTTATGAGCGTTACTGAAAAGGAAAGGCAACTTTATTTGGCTGTAACAAATGCTGTTTTTGAAAAACGATTCCGGATTCCAGGAATTCAACTGGTTTTAAAAACAACAGGCATCAAAGTGGTCGTTTTTGACGAAATTGCAGAAACAATTGTCTTATGGGAAAATTAAAACAGTATAAAGCAGCGATTCTGAGCATCATTGAGGAACACGCCCGCAACAAGCCAGTAAATCTTGAAGATGTTGATAATCAGATCATCACTGATGAGGAAAGAGGACATTATCAATTAGTCAGTTTAGGTTGGGAAGGTCGTGCATTTAGTTATGCTGTAATTTATCATTTTGATATTAAACCCGATGGTAAAGTCTGGATTCAAGCCAATAATACCGATATTGACGTTGCTGAAGAATTGATGCAAAAGGGTGTCGCTCGAGAAGATATAGTCGTGGGTTTCCAACACCCTGCATACAGGCCCTATACCGGTTACGCCGTCGCTTGAAGAAACGATCCCATATAGCCCGCCCTTTTTTGCGAAAATTCGCTAAAATATCCTAATTTTGCGCCTGAATGAGCGCAAAAACACAATACGAACGGATTATATTTGGCCTGAAAGTCAAGCAATTGCGACAAGGTAAAGGCCTTTCGTTTTCCGATTTGTCCAAGGAAACCCAGATGTCGGTTTCTTACCTGAATGAAATCGAAAAAGGAAAAAAGTATCCAAAAGAAGACAAAATCAGGGCATTGGCACAGGCGCTGGAAGTGGAGGAAGCAGAATTGGTTTCGCCCATGCTGAGCAAAAACTTAGAGCCGGTTGCCGAATTGCTGCAATCCAATTTCCTGAACGAACTGCCGCTTGACCTGTTCGGAATCGAATTGGTTAAAGTGGTGGAAATCATCGCCAACGCGCCGCTCAAAGTGGGCGCTTTTATTTCCACCCTGCTCGAATTGTCGCGCAACTACGCCCTGCGCGAGGAACATTTCTACTTTGGCGCGTTGCGTTCCTATTTGGAATTGCACAACAACTATTTCGAAGACATCGAACAGGCAGCTTTGCGTTTTCGCCAACAACACGGCCTGACTTTCGGGCAATCGGCCTTGCAGGGGCAATTGCACGACGCGCTGGAACGCCAGTTTGGCTACCACATCGAAGAAAGCGGATTGGATCAATACCCCGATTTGCAACACCTGCGCGCCATTTTTGTGCCGCGCCGAAAACGCCTCCTGCTCAACAGCACCCTGACGCCCATTCAAAAATCCTTCCAATTGGGCAAAGAGCTGGGCTTCCAACTGCTGCATCTCGACGACCGTGCCAATACCTCTTCCCTGCTGCGGGTGCGCTCGTTCGAAGAAGTGCTGAGTCATTCCAAAGCCACCTATTTTTCCGTCGCCCTGCACATCCCGCTCGAAGAATTTGTGGCGGATATGCGCGCTTTTTTCGATCGGGAACGCTGGGATGGCGAGGCCATGATGGCCATTATGAAAAAGTATGAAGCCACGCCGGAGATGTTTTATCACCGCCTGACGAATGTACTGCCGAAGTATTTCGGGATGGAAAAGCTCTTTTTCCTGCGGTTCCTCCACGATCCGGAATATGGCACTTTTGAAGTGGATAAAGAACTGCATCTCAGTCATTTGCACCAACCGCACGGCAACGGCCTTTCCGAACATTACTGCCGGCGCTGGGTATCGGTATCGCTGCTCAACGACCTGCACGACATGCAACAGGCCGGTACTTTTGTGAATGGCCTCATGCGCGCCCAGCGTTCGCACTACATCGGCACCACCGACGAATACCTTTGTCTTACCTTGGCCCGCCCCGGCTATCCTGCCCCCAACCGCAATGTGAGCGTCACCCTGGGTTTGCTCATCAACGAAGACCTTCGTCAACGCATCCGTTTTCTCGACGACCCGGCCATCCAGCTCCGCGAAGTAAATAAAACCTGCGAACGCTGCGCCCTGACCGATTGCGTCGAACGCGCCGCGCCGCCGCTTGTGGTGGAAAAACGCGAACGCTGGCAGCATATCCAGCGGCAGTTAGCTGCGCTGACTGAAGGGTAAGTGTCTGTCTTTATAGTCCGATAGCTGCGTTATGCTCGGCCCAAAAAGCGTCATTTACGCGAGTAAACTCCGATTTTTTGGCCTTCGCATGCCTTGCTCTCGAACTCTAAAGATCAGACACGGGACTAAATGGACGAGCTTTGCCAATTTGCGTGGTTGCAAACTTGACCCTTGCTCCTTGCCTCTTCATACCATCCATCCAAAGATTATTTTTACCATCTTCGCGCATCGTTTAACCGAATCCGGGCATGGTCTTTAGTTCTACCACCTTCCTTTTTGTTTTTCTGCCGATGGTGCTGTTGGGGCATACCCTGCTGCGAACTACTACCGGGCGCAATGTTTTTTTGCTGATAACCAGCCTGTTATTCTATGCCTGGGGCGAAGGGCCGTTTGTTTTGGTGATGCTGGCCGCCATCTTCATCAACCATTTTGCGGCTATTCAAATTGCGCGGGCGCCGGATGCCCATACCCGGAAGCGGAGCCTGATCTACACGATTGTTTGTAGCCTTGGCATGCTGGTGGTGTTTAAATACGCCAATTTCATCGTTGATAACCTGAATATTGTCCTGCAGACCCTTTCCATCAAGCCTCTTTATTTAATGCCGGTCCATTTGCCCATCGGCATTTCGTTTTTCATTTTCCAAAGCGTTTCTTACGTACTGGATGTGTACCGGGGCGATACGGAGGTGCAGCGAAAAATTTCCCGCACGGCCCTTTACGTTGCTTTGTTTCCGCAGTTGATTGCCGGCCCGATTGTGCGCTATACGGACGTGGCCGCACAGATGCAGGATCGCACCATCCGCCGCGATGCTTTCGCCGCAGGCGTGCAGCGGTTCATCATCGGGCTGGCGAAAAAGATATTGCTGGCTGACCCGCTGGGTTACGTGGCGGATCAGTTGTTTGGCGCGCCGGCGGGCGCTCTGGGCGCGGACGCTGCCTGGCTGGGCGTAGTTTGTTATGCTTTTCAGATTTATTTCGACTTTTCGGCCTATTCGGACATGGCGATCGGTCTCGGGCGGATGCTGGGGTTTCAATTTTTGGAAAATTTCAACTATCCCTACATCGCCGCTTCGGTGCGCGAATTCTGGCGGCGCTGGCATATTTCGCTGTCTACCTGGTTCCGGGATTACCTTTATATTCCTTTGGGCGGCAGCCGGATCACCGCCCGACGCACGTATTTCAATTTATTGATCGTCTTCTTCCTGTGCGGACTCTGGCACGGCGCCAGTTGGAATTTTGCCGCCTGGGGATTGCTGCACGGCCTTTTTCTGGCGCTCGAACGCGCTGGCCTGGATCGCTGGATTCAGCGCCTTCCGGTCGTCCTGCGGCACGCGTACACCCTTTTTGTGGTGCTGATTGGATGGGTGTTGTTTCGGGCGGAAGATGGCGCGCATGCCTGGCAGTATTTGCAGGCCATGGCCGGGTGGAATGCCGCACCAACCTACTACGCCACTTTTTATTTTGACCCGGAGACCCTGTTGACGTTGCTGGCCGCCACGGTATTTTGTACGCCGCTTTACCCGGTTTTGGAACGCCGGCTGTCGGGGCAAGGCGTCTGGGTGGAGGCTCTCCGATTGTTGTTTCTCCTGGGCTTGTTTGCATTCAGCGTCTCCACTTTGGTAAACAGCACCTATAACCCGTTCATTTACTTTAGATTCTGACGCCATGAACCGATTCATACACACCGCTTTCCTGTTTACCTTCTGCGGCATGCTCGCTTACGGCGGCTGGCTGTACTGGCGTGTTTTTGCGGAAAGCGGGTTTTCAAAACAAATTAAATGGGTCGGGCACGCGCCCTCGGGCATCACCAACGCCTACGAACTGGAGTTTACCCGAATCTTGTCGGCGCAACGCCATCCTTTGATCACCGGGCTGGCAGGTCTGAAATGGAATGCGCTCGACGTCAGCTTCATCCGAAAAGTAGAAAAAGGCCGCGAAGGCTGGCTCTTTTTGAAAGAAGAAGTGGCGGGCAGGAACGAACTGTTGCAATCGCTGGGCATCCGTCCCTACCTCGATTTTGAACGAAAAATGTGGAAGCTGATCATCGCCCAGCGCGCCGCCTGGACGAACGCCCAAGGTATGCAATACGTGATGGTCGTTGTGCCAAATAAAACCAGCATTTACCCGGAGTACCTGCCCGCGCGCGATCGCGTCGCCGGACCGGGGAATTTAACGCAGTTATTGCCAGACCTATCCGGTATTCAGGTCATTAACCTGACAGACAGTCTTTTAAATCAAAAACATACCGGTCAGCTTTTTCACAAAAACGACACCCACTGGAACGAACTCGGCGCTTTTGTCGCCTACCAAAGCCTGATGCGCGCCCTGCCCCCGCCTTTTCGCGAAACGCCTATGCCGTTGGATTCGGTTGTTTTGGAATGGACGACCACCCCGGGAGGCGACCTGGCCCGCTTGCTGCTGATGGACAGCTTGTTGCTCGAACGGGCTGCCCGCGTAACGCTCCGGAACCCGCAGGCGCACTGTGAAACCGGCTGCGATTCCTCCTACGGGCCATTTATGCCGTCGAAGCATTTTCGCAACCCCCGTGCCCGGTTGTCCAAAGTGTTTTTTGACCACGATTCTTTTTTCAGGTCTCTGATTCCGTATGTGGCAGAGCATTTCCAGGAGTCGGTTTTTTATTGGGAATGGCAAGGCTTTAACGATTACGAGATTGGGCAGGCGCAACCCGGTTTAGTCGTAGACGAATTCGTGGAACGCTCCCTCATTGGCGACCGCCCGCGCAACAACCCGCCGGTCTTGCAGCACTACTGGCAGCAACAGTTCGACGCGTTGCCCCAATTGGCGCGCTTGTCCTGCAAAAGCCTGCGCCAGGCCTTCCGGCAAATTGAACTGATCGGGGTCGAAGCAGGCGCGCTGCCCGTCGTCGCGCTCGAACTGACCCCAACCAGCGCTTCCCGCCTGATTGTGGAATACGACGACAAGGAGGTTTTTTATCCGCTGGAAGCCGGCAAAAAGAATACCGTTTATTTGGAATGGGAACGGCCGAGGGTTAAGGATTTGCGGGTGGAGAGGGATGTTGAAATGGGGGTTGCAGTGAGGGTTGGAACGTATTAGCGAGAAGCAACGGATAAACTTGTAAAAAATGACCAAAAGCTGTTTGCCCGGATTATTAGTGGCGGAATGTGGGTATTTTTGGTGAGATTCCGCCACTAATAATTTTTATTAGCGGCGGAATGTAGTATATTTACCTATGATTTCGCCACTAATACACCTTCTTGCATGCAAAATCAACTAACTGGTAGAAAAGAAGAACAACAGATACTGCTGAACGCACTCACGTCGCAAGAAGCAGAAATGGTGGCTGTATTTGGCAGGCGTCGGGTGGGAAAAACTTTTTTGGTAAAACAAACTTACGGAGATCGCATTACTTTTGATTTGACAGGCCTGCAGCATGCCACGAATGCCGATCAATTGCATAATTTCAGCTTGCAACTGACCGGGCGTATGAATTTGCCCATACCTCTAAAAGTGCCGAATGACTGGTTAGAGGCATTTTTCCTGCTTTCCAATTACCTTCAGGGACTGCCTGAAACCCAAAAGCAGGTCGTTTTTTTCGATGAAGTCCCCTGGCTGGCTGGGCATAAATCCGGTTTTTTGATGGGCTTGAGCTGGTTCTGGAACAGCTTTGCCGTTACGCGCAACCTTGTGGTGGTCATTTGCGGATCAGCGGCTTCCTGGATGATCCAGAAAATTGTGAACGACCGGGGGGGGTTACACAACCGCATCACAAAACGGATTTTCCTGAAACCGTTCACTTTAACTGAAACTGAAGCTTATCTGAAAAGCCGTAACATTCGCTTTAACCACTACCAACTCACCCAGCTTTATATGGCCATAGGCGGTATTCCGCATTATCTCAAGGAAGTAGAGGCCGGAAAAAGTGCGATCCAGAACATTAACGACCTCTGTTTCTCCCCGAATGGTCTGTTAAGGGATGAATTTTCAAGATTGTACCCGTCCCTTTTTACACACGCGGAGAATCATATCTCAGTAGTCAGGGTGTTGGCACAATCCCGGCAGGGCATGAGCCGACCCGATATCGTTCGGTCAGGTAAGTTTTCTGAAGGGGGGCGCACTACAAAAGTGCTGGAAGAACTGGAACAATCCGGATTCATTACCACTTACTATCCTTTTGGTAAAAAGAAGAAGGACACGCTCTATCGCCTGACGGATGAGTACTCCCTGTTTTATCTCCGATTTATAGAGAAAAACCGGGAAGAAGGAAACGATGTCTGGCAACACCTCAGTCAAACGCAGGCAGCTAAAATCTGGAATGGTTATGCTTATGAAAATTTGTGTTTGAAACATTTACCGCAAATAAAAAAAGCGTTAGGCATTTCAGGGATTTATGCCACCTTTTCTTCCTTTTTGCAACGGAGCAATGCGGAGCAACAAGGCGCTCAGATTGACCTGGTGCTGGATCGTAACGATCAGATAATTAACCTGTTTGAAATCAAATTTTTTAACGCTGAAATCGCTTTAACCGGAACTGATGCTAAAGCCCTGCGCCAGAAAATGGCCATTTTTCAAACAACAACCCGCACTCGAAAATACCTGATGATGACCCTGATCACCGCCTTCGGGCTAAAGCACAACATGCATAGCCTTGGTTTGGTCGAAAAGGTCCTGACCTTGGATGATTTATTCGAATAAAATTTCCGTTCTGGTGTCCGACACCTGAACGGAACTACTCCAACCCCACCTCCCGATAACTCCTCCCAATCGGCAATGTCTTCCCCCCTACCTCCACTTCCGTAGCTGAATAAGCGTCAATTTTGCTTTTCGCAACGAGGAACGAGCGGTGGATGCGCACGAAACCGGCGCCGCCCAGCAGGGTTTCCAATTCGCCGAGCTGCATTTTCGTCACCACCGAACGGCCGGGCAGGAAAATGCGCACGTATTCTTTCAGGCTTTCGGCGTAGAGGATCTCATCAAAATAGACTTTCACCCGCTTTTTGCCCACATTGAAAAAATGGGCGGGGCGCTCCGGCGTTGTTGGGGCAGGCAGTGGTTCCGGCGGGGCAGCGGGGCGTTGCAGTTTTTGCACCGCTTTCAGGAAACGGCTGAATTCGATGGGTTTGAGCAGGTAGTCCGTCACGGCGAGTTCGTAGCCTTCCAACGCGTATTCGTGGTAGGCGGTGGTCAGGATTACCTGCGGCGGGTTCGACAGCGTTTTCAGGAAATCCAGGCCCTTCAGTTTCGGCAGGTGGATGTCGAGGAACAGCACGTCTACCTGCTCCCGCTGCAAAAACTCCAGCGCAAACAACGCGTCGGAGCAAACGCCGGCCAGCTCCAGCCCCGGCGCATCGCGGATGTAGTCGCTGAGGATTTCAGCAGCAAGCGGTTCGTCTTCTATGATGAGGCAACGGAGCATTTTTTACGGTTGACGGGGAACGGTAGACGGTAGACGGTTGACGGTAGACGGGCACGCGAGGTGAGCGCCGTCAACCGTCCACCTTCTACCGTCTACCATCCACCAATATGAACAAGTGAATACAAAACTCTTTATTTTCCGCATCAATCTTCAACTCATATGCCCCCGGATACAGCAATTCCAATTGTCGCTGCACATTGCGCAAGCCTAAACCTTCCGTTTCGGCGCCGGCTTCATCCGGCTCTTTGTCGTTGCGCACCTCGAAGTGAAGGCGGCCATTTTCCAAATGCAGGCGGATGGCGATGTTGGTCGAAAAGCGGGATTCGCTGGCGCCGTGTTTGAAGGCATTTTCTACAAAAGGCAACAACAGCAGGGGGGCGATGGGTTGAGAAGCATCGTCTATCTGCTCTTCATAAGTTACCTGCAAGCGATCTCCGTAGCGCAGTTTTTCCAATTCGATGAGGTAGTGGATGACTTTGGCCTCATCGCTGAGCGGGATTTGGGGCTTGGCGCAATCGTATAGTATGAAGCGCAGCAGCTTCGACAGCCGTAGGAGCGCTTCGGCCGTGCGGGGCGCTTCTTTGCGCGCCAGGGCGTAGGCGCTGTTCAGGGTATTGAACAGGAAGTGCGGGTTGGTTTGCGCCCGCAAAAATTTCAATTCCGATTGCAGCTTTTCCTGGATCAGTTGTTGTTCGCGCAAGCGGCTCGCCTGCCGGAAACGGCTCATTTTGATGGCCGTGGCAGCGGCAACGGGCGTGCCAATGTCAATAAACGTGAACAGGATGCGGTCGAAATGCCAGAAAATCATGCCGTATTGATCCGCATAAAAAGTTGGATGCAAATACACGTACATCAGCAACCGGTTGGCAAAAACCGCAATGCAAAAGACCGCCAGGATGCGCAAGCCCAGTCGCAGCACCGACTCGCCCGGGCGGGTTTCCAACCAGTAAAAAACAAGGTAAGTGACCCCCATTTTTGCAGGCAACTGCAGCAATTCGCTATAATAAGCGACGCCAAAACGGAAGTCGTAGCGCCCCGAAAGGTAGCCCATCAGCAGCAGGTAAGCCGCCCAGAATCCGATATGTCGCAACAGGCGTGGGTTCATGGCTGCAAGTTCTGAAAATCGCGGCATATTTCGGCAACAGTCTGCCAACGACGCGTTCCGTTGGCCGGAAGGCTGTTTCTTCCGACCGAATGCGGTTTATTCGGTGCAAACTGTTGTTCGGCAGTTCCAAACCGGCGTTTTTACATATTCCGAAAATGGGTTGTGGGTAGTGAGTAGGTTTGTTGGAAATGTTTTTTTTACCACATAGAGCACATAGAAACGGTCACATAGAGCACATAGACCTTTCTCGATACCTCAAACCTCTATGTGAACTATGTGAAAACCCCTATGTGAACTATGTGGTAAAAAGCAAAAAAACAAGCTATGAAAAAATCACTCCGACTCGTTACTTTCCTCGCTTTGGGCGCAAATTCGCTTTGCGCTCAAAGCCTTTTTACGCAAATTACCACCGGCCCGGTGGTCACCACGCCGTCTGACAGCCGCAGCGTCAATTGGGCGGATGTGAATGGCGACGGTTTTGAAGACCTGTTCATTTCCAACGGCCCGAGTGGCGGCCAGAACAATTCCCTTTTTCTCAATCAGGGCGATGGCACATTTCAGGCGGTAAGCAGCGACCCGATCGTGCAGGACGGCAGCCCTTCCGACGGCGCCACCTTTGCCGACATAGACAACGACGGCGACTTAGATGCTTTTGTGGTAACCTGGTACGGGGTCATCAATTATTTCTACCGGAACAACGGCGCAACCTTCACTTACATTCCGGATGCAGTGACCGGCAGCATCGGCACGCATTCTGAAACGGCAGCCTGGGGCGATTATGACAACGACGGCTTCGTGGACGTCTATATCACCAACAGCGACACCGATAAGCGCAACATGCTCTACCGCAACAACGGCGACGACAGTTTTGAAAGAATCACTGCGGGCGCCTGGGTTACGGAGACCGATTTGTCGCGCTGCGTGAATTGGGTGGATTACGACAACGACGGCGATTCCGATCTGTTTGTGACCAACGAAAGCAACCAGGCCAACGACCTGTTTCGCAACGAGGGCAATGGCGCTTTTACCAAAATCACCACCGGCCCGTTGGTCGCCAGCCTGCGGGGTTCCATGAGCGCCAGTTGGGGAGATGTGGACAACGACGGCGATTTCGATGTGGTCGTGGCCAATGCGGGCTATTTTCAGCAGCAAAACAACCAGCTTTTCATCAACAACAACGGCAATTTTACAGAAGTGACCGGCGAGCCATTGGTCACCGACGGCGGCTGCTCCTACGGAACGGCCTTCGGCGATGTGGATAATGATGGCGACTTAGACTTAGCTGTGGCGAACGGGTATTGCAACGGCTCGATTGTCAATTTCCTGTACCTGAACGACGGCGCCGGGAATTTCACCCGGGCGACCACCGAAATGCTCAACACCCCGTGTTCGTTCGGTCTTGCGTTCGGCGATTACGACAACGACGGCTTTCTCGATTTGGCCATCGCGACCTGCAAAAACGCGACCGGTTCCCCGCAGCCAAACAACCTGCTTTATCACAACAATGGCAATGATAATAACTGGCTGAAAATCAAATTGGAAGGCGTCATATCCAACCGCGCTGCCATCGGTGCAAAGGTGCGCGTCAAAACGGTTGCCGGCTGGCAACTCCGCGACATTTCCGCGCAAAGCGGCTACAATGGCCAGAACAGCCTGATCGCGCATTTTGGTTTGGGGGCTGCCAATTCGGTAGATTCTATCGCCATCGAATGGCCTTCCGGCATCCGGCAACATTTGACGCAGGTGGCGGTGAACCAACAATTGTTCGTGGTGGAGGAAGATGCAACATCGGTAAAAGAGGCGGGGCTTTTTCAGCAATTCAAAGTACACCCCAATCCGGCGGGCAGCACACTCCAACTTCAGGGGAATTTGGAACAAGCGCTTTCGAACTTGCAGATCAGTCTGATGGACACCACGGGGAAAGTAGTTTATCAGGAAGTGCTGTCAGGAGTACCTTCCGGGGCTTTTTCGCATGGTTTTGATTTGAAAAAAACAGGTATTCCGGGGGGGGTGTATAACCTGGTACTGCGGGCAGGCGCCAGTATATTTTCTACCAGGGTGGTACTAATGGATTAAAAAATAAAATACAGTTAAAATGGCCAAATATAGCCTCCTTTTTATTTTGGTGGTTTTGGGAAACCATTCTATTGCACAAAATTGCGATTGTGCAAGTGCGTTTTTATTCTTGAAAAACCAAATGGAAAATAATTATTCCGGCTACAATGACAAAGTCCAGCCTGCTAAAAAAAAGGCGTTCGATTCATTTACAGGGAAGTTCATCCGTAAGGCAAAAAAGACAAACAAACTACATTACTGTCTGGGGATTCAAAAAGAGTGGTTGTCCTTTTTCAAAGACGGGCATATCCAGATTAATGAAAATAATGTGCCGGGAATAAAGGATTCCATAAGTTTAAAAAAATTAATAGAGGAAACTGAGGTTATTAAGCTTGATCCTGAAAAAATCAACAGCGTTCATAAATCAGGTGGTATTGAAGGAATTTATTACTCAACTGATTCTACTTACAAAATAGTCATTGTTAAAAATAAATCTATTTACCGGGACTATGCAGGCATTATCATTCATTCAAAAACCCCTTTGTGGAAACCAGGGCAGGTGAAGCTGGAATTAAAGGAATTGGCACAAAATAAATTCATTGGGTATGCCTATTACAAAGACCACAGCGGGCGTGCAGCAGATTATGAATTTGACGGAAATACGTTGAATCGGGGAGCATGGACCAAAGAAGGCGCTCCTGTTTCCAGCAACAACGGGCAAAACAGACCGCCGATCCAGGCTAAAAAAGTCAATGAAAAAACATTTTATATTCAAATCAGCTCTTTTGATCCCTGGAATGCGCCTGCTATAGATTCTGTTTTTAAAACCCATGAAAATATTTTAAAATCCATTCCAAATTTAATCCTGGATTTAAGAGGAAACGCTGGTGGCGCTGATTTCGCCTATGCTCCGATTTTGCCTTATCTCTACACGAACCCTATCCACAAAATTGGCGTGGATGTCATTGCTTCTGAAGACAACATTAACGCCTGGAGGGCACTGCTAGAGGAACCCGATCTGCCGGAATCCACAAAAAATGCCATTGTGGAAATGACCGAAAAGATGAAATTATACCCGGGACAACTCGTCAATATTGATCCTGATGACACAACAATGCTGGAAAAAATTGAACCCTTCCCGAAGCGGATTGCCATTCTAACAGATGGCCATTGTGCGAGTTCCACGGAACAATTTTTATTAAGCGCCAGACAAAGTAAAAAAGCCATATTGATGGGCCAAAATTCCAAAGGTGTCCTCGATTATGCAAATGTGAGAAGCGTTTCCTTCCCGGATTGTCCGCTGATTTTAGGTTATGCGACCACGAGAAGCCGTCGGATTGATTTAGGACAGGGCATTGATAACAAGGGTATTAAGCCAGATCGATATTTGCCGGTGGATAAGGATTGGATCACAGAAGCTATAAAATACCTGGAAGAATAAAGTTTCCGATAAAGCTATGAAAACCCTATTTTTTTAAACGTGAACGAGGTGATTCATTTTTGGACAATTGAAAAAAAAATAACATGCACCGGATCTTCTTAATTTCCTTGCTTCCGCTGCTTTTTGTACACAAAATGGCCGCACAAGTGATCCCGATTCCCACGGATACTGCTGCGGTCAACCTGTCTGCTCTGGCACGTGCTATTTGCCCCGACCTGGCTCTGCCTACTTTAGCCAAAGTCAGGCAGGTTGTGGGTTGGACGAACCAAAACTTCCATTGGAATTATACAGATTACCAAAAAAGGACGGTCAAACAGATCATTTGCCGCAAAGGCGGAAATTGCAATGAACAGGCGAAGGTCGTCCGGGCCTTGCTCAAAGAATTGGGTGTAGATACCCGCCGCATGGTCGAAATCAACATCCAGCCGGAAAGCGAACGCCGTCAGAAAGATGCAGAAAAAAAGATAGCGGAAGGCGGAAACCGGATGTCTGTTTTTGGATTCCGACACAACGATCACGTTTGGACGGAATTTTTTGACGAACAAACCCAGTCCTGGCAACCCGCCGATCCCACGCTAAACCTGATCGGGGTGGAAGACTGGTTGAAAGCGCGGGTAGGGTTTTCGGAAAGGAAAACGCACGAGATTGTGAGTTCCAGAGACATGCTCGTGCCGATCGCCGTTTTTGCGCTTGACGCGAAAGGGAATATCGTCGAAAACCGGAGTGAGCATTATCTCATCCAGTCGTTTGATGCGGTATATGAAAACAAAATGACTGCATCCCCGATTTGGCAACAATGGAAAAATGTCATTGAATTCATCAATCCGGTGTGCCGGAATGCCTTTGAAGGGAAGGAAAATCTGCATTTACAGACCGAAAAAATTAATGAAATCAAAGGCATTTATATTGAATTGAAAAACTGGTATCAATGTAAGTATGAACCGTGGGCTTCTTTGAAACAGGGAGAAAAACCGCAACTCATGATCCTGGGCACTTTCCATTTCAAAGATTCAGGATTAGACGGCTACAAGCCCAAATTTTCGGTGAATATCCTGTCTGAAAAACGACAGCAGGAAGTTGAAGACTTAGTGAACCGTTTGGCGGCGTTTAAACCCACGAAAATTGCCATCGAATGGAAAAAAGAAAAAGACCAGCGTTTTGTGGATTCCCTTTACGGGGAATATTTAGCCGGAAGGTACCAACTTGGGCAAAATGAAATCTTCCAGGTTTGTTTTCGCCTGGGTAAAAAGCTGGGGCACAAAAAATTGTATTGCGTGGACACAAACGCCCGTTGGTTTGAGGGTGTCCCGGATGAAGACGCTTTCGCCCAAAAGCATGGACTTCAAAAATATGCAGACACGACTTATTCAGCGCTTTATAAAAAGTTGTACGAAATGGATGATTCGCTGAAAACGGTGCAAACCCTGCGCGAACACCTGTTGTACGTCAACTCTCCTGAACGCCTGCAAATTGGCCATGGACACTACCTTGTTGGTTCCTTTAAATACGCGGCGGAAGGAGAATACCCCGGCGCAGACAACACGACCGGCTGGTACAACCGCAACCTGCGGATTTTGGCGAATGTGCTGCAATTGGCGGAAAATAAAAGTGACCGGGTTTTCCTGCTCATTGGGGCGGGGCATGTGCCCATTATTAAACACGCTGCTACTGCAACGCCGGAAATTAAATACGTGGAAGCCAGTGAATACCTGAAAGAGAAATAGCGGATACTCCCGCCAGCTTACTACCGCTTCTTACTCCGCCACCTCGGCTGATTCCATTCCTCCCGCTGGGCGAAATCCACGATGTTGCGCATAAACGTGACGATGCTCAGAAAAACGAGGTAACCCACCGTCACCACTACATAAATCCAGCGGTAAGAACCGGCGTCCCCGATGGGAAGGGAAGAAAACAACCAGGCGAGCAGGCCCGAAGCCGCCGCCAAACCCATGAAGCAATACACCGAGCGGCCCCAATAGCGCATCATGCTTTTGGTAGAAAGCGAAAAAACGCTGTTCAGCATGGCATAAAAAAGCAGGAAAGCGGTCGCGACCATCCAGGGAAAGCGGTCGGAAACGTGGACGAGGCCGGTCAGTTGCACCAATTTAGCGCCGAGGTTCATCACCAGCACAGCTGTAAAAATGACTAAGGCCTGGGACAGCGGATCGTAGGCCCGTTCAAAAACGCTGGTTTGCCGGTCCGGCTGAGATGGATTGTTATTGCTCATGCAGCATAGAATAGCAGATATGGGAAAAGGTTCAAAAACCCTTAAAGTTAGCATTTCTTTGTGTCACTTTCTGGAAATTTGGTTTGTCATTCCTTTGATTGATCCTGATAATTGCCCATCCATAGATAATGAATTCGATCCTGCCAACGCTTTCGTCTTCACACCCCGTCTTTCGTAGCAAATTCAATCCTCATTCAAAAAACTCACTGCTATGAAACTTGCGCACTTTCTCTTCCTTTCTGCCAACCTGTTCGCCATCAGCCTTTCCGCGCAGATTACCCTTGGCGTCAATGTTTTTTACAACAGCGCCTGGCAGGAATACAGCGAAGATCTGCTCATTTCCCGCCAGCAGGTCTACATCCACAATGCAGGCGCTTCAGCGACCGTGGCGTACGGCATTGATCAACACCTCAGTTTAGTGGTGGCGCCAGGGTTTGTGCAGCGCGGCGCGGCTTGCTTTCCAGGGTTCCAATTGCCCATCGGCGGAGATGAAGTCACTTTTGTAGGCAATTACATTGAAATGCCTGTGATGGTGCAAGGCCATCTGAACGCCTGGCAAAACAGGCTCCAGTTCTTTGTCCAGGCGGGCGCTGGCTATTCTTATATGATCAGCGGCTACCGTGAATTTTCTTTTGAGAATCCCGAAGCCCCTGCACAACGCAACCGCCTGGTTTTTGACGAGGAACCCAATGTGAACCGTTTCGACTTCGGCTATTACGGTGGCGGCGGCATCGGAGTCAAAGCCGGCCCGGGCTATCTAACCGCCGAATTCCGCTACTACCACGGCATGCCGGATGTGGATGAAACGCAGGTGTCGAAGAACCGGGCGACGAGTTATGGGCTGGGATACCGGATTGAGTTGTAATTATTTCATTTCAGCCACGCATTCCAGTACCCCCGAAGCGCAGCACCGGCATTGGGGTGGTCGAAGGCCAACTCAAAAAACTCCAAAAAACTTGCCACCACCGCCCGCTGCCTCTCCTCAAAAAGCAAAAACTTCTCCTCAAAAAAATCCTCCAACCCAACGCGCTTTTCCGCAGCAAAAAAAGTGCCGTCGTACAGGTTGCTGCCGTCATTGTCCTGAAAATGCCGCAAACAGTGGCACATACAAGCAGGGAAGTAATAGCGCATGCCATCGGGCTTAAGAAAAGACAAAGCGCTGGCCGGTTGGAGTTCTGATTCCGGAAGGTCTTTCCATGGGCCTTTCCAGGCGTTTGCGTAAGCGGCTTCCCATTGAGGGCCGTGGTCAATGTAATCGTCTCGCAGATCGGCTTGCGCCCAGGTTTCGCGGGGGAAAGGCACGTCGGCAAAAGCGGTTTCGATTTGATGAATCAGGCGCGCTGCTTCTTTGGCGGGGAACAGGGCGGTTTCGTACAAGGCATAATTTTCTTCGTCGAAGCACACGAATTGCACTTCTTCCAACTCCGGAACGTATTCCACAAACTCGCGCACGGTTCGCACGGCGATTTTGCAGGCTTCCCTTTTCGGGAAACCGTAAATGCCCGTGCTGATGTTAGGGAAAGCAATGGTTTTTATGCCTTTTTCGACCGCCAGTGCCAACGC
>JALHRK010000042.1:0-21361 GCA_022841505.1 Saprospiraceae bacterium
ACCGGTGAAGGCGCAGGGCTCCTGGATTTGGGATGATGCCGGTAAAAAATACCTCGATTTATACGGCGGCCACGCGGTCATTTCCATTGGCCACACCCACCCGCATTACGTGCGGGCGCTGACGGAACAACTGAACAAGATTGCTTTTTATTCCAACAGCGTTCAAATCCCTTTGCAGGAACGGCTTGCCGAAAAATTGGGCGCCATGTCCGGGTATCCGGATTACCAGCTTTTTTTGTGCAGCTCGGGCGCAGAAGCCAACGAAAATGCTTTGAAAATCGCCTCCTTTGCCACCGGAAGAAAAAAAATTATTGCTTTTAAAAAAGCGTTTCACGGACGCACGTCGGGCGCAGTCGCCGCCACCGATAACCCGAAAATCGTTTCCCCGTTCAACGCCGGTCACGAGGTCGTTTTTTTGCCTTTAAACGACGAAGCTGCATTGCTGGAAGCGCTCGATGAAACCATTGCAGCGGTCATCGTCGAAGGCATTCAGGGCGTTGGCGGCATTCAGGTTCCGGAGGATTCATTTTTGCAACTTTTAGAACGGGAATGCCAAAAACACGGCGCCCTGCTCATCCTCGATGAAATCCAATCGGGTTACGGCCGCACCGGTCAATTTTTTGCACACCAGTTTGCAGGCATCCGTCCGCACCTGATCACAATGGCCAAAGGCATGGGCAACGGCTTTCCGGTGGGCGGCGTGCTCATTCACGGCGACATCAAGGCCTGGAGCGGCATGCTGGGCACGACTTTCGGGGGCAACTACTTAGCTTGCGCTGCATCGCTGGCCGTGCTGGAGGTGATGGAGCAGGAAAATTTGATGGAAAACGCTGCCACGCAGGGCGCCTGGTGCATGGCCGCTTTGAAACAACAACCTGCGCTGTTGGACGTGCGCGGCCGGGGACTAATGATCGGGTTCGATTTGCCGGAAACGCATAAAATGGTTCGGAACAACCTGCTGATGAAACACCAGATCTTCACCGGAGAAGCGAAACCCAATACCATTCGTTTGCTGCCGTCGCTGGGGGTGAGTCGGGAGGAACTGGAGTTGTTTCTGATTGCGCTTGAACAGGAGTGTTTTATTGCCACATAGATGCTTTTTTTACCATATAGTTCACAATAGAAATTTTCACATAGAACACATAGTTCTGATGCACCCCGGGAGCAGTTCCTATATGATCTATTGTGAAAACGCCTATGTGTCCTATGTGAAAACACCTATGTGCCCTATGTGGTAAAAAAAATTATGTTGTAAAAAATCTATGTGGTAAAAAATCTACCATGAAGTGCTTCATCATCAAAATCGGGGGAAATGTGCTCGACCATCCTGCGGCGCTGGAGGCATTCCTTAAGGCGTTTGCGGCCATTGATGCGCCCAGAATTCTGGTTCATGGCGGCGGCAAAATTGCTTCCAAAATCGGCGAAGCACTGGGCATTGAATCAAAATATGTGGATGGCCGGCGGATTACCGATGCCCCCACGCTCGATTTGGTGACGATGGTTTACGGCGGGTTGATCAACAAACAACTCGTGGCCAAATTACAGGCGGCGGGTTGCAACGCCGTTGGACTCACGGGCGCTGACGGCAATGTACTGCCCGCCCATAAACGCCCGGTGAAAACCATTGATTACGGTTTTGTCGGCGACGTGCAAGCAGAAACCGTAAATGTAACCTGGTTGCAGCAATTGCTGGAAGGGGGCGCCACGCCGGTTTTTGCGCCGCTGACCCACGAAGACGGCGTCTTGCTCAATACCAATGCCGACACCATCGCCTCCGTCCTGGCGGTGGCTTTGAGCGCCTTTTTTGACGTGCGTTTGATTTTTTGTTTTGAAAAAAAAGGCGTTTTGCTGGATGTCAACGATCCGGAATCCGTGATCCGGCGCTTGTCTCGGAGTGCTTATGAAAAGCTGTTGCAGGATGGGGCTTTCGCCGATGGAATTTTGCCCAAACTTGAAAATGCCTTCGCTGCTATCCGGGCTGGCGTTCAGGAAGTGCTGATCGGGGACGCCGCTGATTTGATCAAAAACACGGGCGGGGAAACTGAGGGGACGTTGATTACCAACGGTGGTTAGAGGTGACACCTTTCTAAAAGGTGTTACCTCTGGATTACGATATTTATTCGGGGCAAAAAAATCTGCGTCTATTTATTCGGGGCAAAAGATTTTTTGCCCCTACGGGCATCATACCAAATATTATGGCATCTAACGCTAATTCACTGCAAAACAACCACTTTGACGGCCTTCTCCACGATGTTGTGACGCTGTTGCAGCAGCTCATCGCCACCCCCTCGTTTAGTCGGGAAGAAAGCGGAACGGCAACGCTGATCGAATATTTTTTCGAGCGGCGGCAGATTCCCATGCAGCGCAGCGGCAACAACGTCTGGGCCACGAATCAATATTTTGATCCCGATAAACCTTCCATCCTACTCAATTCCCACCACGATACGGTGCGCCCCAACTCCGCTTACACCAGAGATCCCTTCCATCCCGAAATTGTGGAGGATAAACTCTACGGCCTGGGCAGCAACGACGCCGGCGGGCCTTTAGTAGCTTTGATCGCAGCATTCCTGCATTTTTACAACAATCCTGACCTGCCTTACAATCTCGTACTTGCCGCTACTGCCGAAGAAGAAATTTCCGGCAGCGGCGGCATTGAAAGCATCTGGCCGCTCCTGCCACCCATCGAATTTGCCATCGTAGGCGAACCGACGCTGTGCCAGATGGCGACCGCCGAAAAAGGCCTGATGGTGCTCGATTGCATCGCCAAGGGCCAGGCGGGGCACGCTGCGCGGGAAGAGGGCGTGAATGCCATCTACGCTGCGCTGCCCGATATTGAATGGTTTCGGACTTATGCGTTTCCAAAACAATCCGAAGCGTTAGGCGCCATGAAGATGAGCGTGACCATCATCGGGGCGGGCAGCCAACACAACGTCGTGCCCGCCGAATGCCGCTTCACCGTGGATGTTCGCGTGACGGATGCTTATACGCTGGAAGAAACCTTAGCCATCATCCGGCAAAACGTGCGCTGCGAGGTGCAACCCCGCTCCTTGCGCATCCGGCCTTCGGGCATCGCTGCGGATCATCCGCTGGTGCAGGCGGCGACGCAATTGGGAATCAGGCAATATGGCTCGCCCACCACTTCCGACCAGGCGCTGATCCCGGTTCCTTCGGTCAAAATTGGCCCCGGAGATTCGGCGCGCTCGCATTCGGCGGATGAGTTTATTTTTGTGGAGGAGATTCAGCAGGGGGTGGAGGTGTATGTGGGGTTGTTGCAGTTGGTTATGCAGTCCTCGTTTCGGCTTCGCTCAATAACCGAATAATGCTTAACGATCCAGTGACATTCCCCTCTTTATAACACGCTACGAAAATCCTTTTTTACTACCCGCCCAGCAGTAATACTTTCTCTTCAAAAATCCGTTCCTTTTTCTCTGCAAAACCAACGATGAGGTAAAGGCCGTTTGTCAAAGTGCCCAGGTCCACAAAGGCAACCTTGTTGATAAATTCAAGCTCCAACGACATGACCAGTCGTCCATCGGCAGAAAAAACTTTCACGGGTATTATTCCTTCAAATTCCAGGTCAATTTGTACGACGCTGGTGGTCGGGTTCGGGTAAATATGGAATCCTTCTACCTCGTGCGGCACTTTTTGCCCATTGAAATATTGCTCTGCAAATGCAAATGCTTCTACTCCGATTTCCTTCCCGATCAATCTTCCGGGAACATCGTCGAAAGGAGGATGGATGCCGCCCCAAATCCTGGACAAACTACACTGGTCAGAAGCATCGCGGTAGGTTGCCCATTGCAGGGTTATGTCTACGCTCGGGCCTTCTTCAAAAACGAGGTATTCATTTCTTTTACAATAAAATTGCCCCATCCCACCAGGAAAAAAAGGATCGCCGGTCAGGGCGGTGAGTACCTCTGCGCCTGCCCTGCTGTAAGTGGAGTGCCCGGAAATATAGCCTCCAAACGGCGGGGTAACGAAAGTGGGCCTTTGGTACGACCACCAGTTTTTGGCGCGTACCCAGCCTACTCCGGCGTGGTCCGTATCCGGGTCTTCCACAAAGTTGGGCCCTTTCCACGCCAGCAGTTTCACCTCACCGGCGTATTGACCGCTAAGGCCCGCCAGTGTATCGCCTGGTTGGATGACTTCAACGTAACCCGGTATCAGGGTAAGTCCGCCGGGGTGATAGTTGGGCAGGTTGGGGTCGCTACTTTGCCCCAGTTCAGCCATGCCCCGAAGGGCTGAAACAGGCCGGGAGGCATCGTACCAACCTTTGGCGCCCCAAACTGTAATCGCGACATCGTGCAAAGCGCCGCCGAGGGCGAAATAAGCTTTCACATCCCATTCCAAATCCTGGCAAAGTGGCCCCTGGCCCCTTATTTTTTTTTCAAGCTGGGGGTGGTCGCTAACATAATTCAGGATGGAATACCAGTGTCCGGGAGGTGTTTCTGAAGTGGGGCCGTCTGCCCAAAACTCGGCCAGTACCCGGGCATAATCTCCGCGCGGAACCCATTGAGGCTGATAGGGCATGCCAGTTTTTGGGTTTAACGACCGCCCTGTACCTGCGTCTCCACCACCAAGGATGTCGTAAAAATCCCTCAAGCCGGTCACTGTGGTTGGGTAATTTTGTACATTACCGATGGATGCGGGTGAAATGTCCCATAAAACCCCGTCGGTCGGATCAAGGTGAGACGACCAGACGGAGACCAGTTCATGACCCCATTTGTATTCCTCTGAGGGCCCCCCTACTGCTGTAGTATCCAGCAATGGCGGCGGCCCTGGATCGTGATAAACCCAATAATCAAAGCCATCCCTGTTGTAAATGGTGGCATCAGCGGGTTGCAGGGAAAAAGGCAAAACCTGGCCCCATTCAGGACTCAGGAAACGCTGCGTATTTCCGGGTATGGGGTTGCCGCTTTGGTCAATAATCTGCGATATTTTCAAAGGCTGCCAGCGGTTCAGGTCGAGCATATCCGGGTTTCCGGGGACTTCTACGACGAGCGGTGGATTAACCGGTTCGTAAAACAGGTTTTGATACCCCTCCGCTTCGTTGGAGCCATCCTGCAAGCCATAAGCAATGATCTGCTCCGCCAGGTAATTTCCCAATTCGGCAGGTCCGCGTTTGTAAAAAGTTGACGTATTGTTCCGGTCGTACCCCAGAGAGTCCATCAAGGAATCAATCCATGGAAATGTGGTGTTTTTTCCAGGCGAATTGACAAATCGGTGTTGAATTAGCCGGTAAACTGCAAAGCTGATCGCTTCCTCTTGAGCTGCTTTCACATCAACGGGGCGTGTTGTGCCGGAAAACGGGCAGGTAAAACCATGCACAGTTTTCCCCAAAAAATAGGTGTCTCCAAACTCGTTGTAAATCGCCCAGGCATCGTACATCGCCATGCTGGTGTGAAACAGGTTGCGGGCGTGAACGGTTGGGCGGGCAAAATCTCCCCGGATGGCCGTAAGCGTAGCTTCATTCCAAAGACGGGCGACAGAGTGCTGTGCCTTCAAGGTCACTATAAAAACCAATAAAACGAGAGACAGGGTGATTGCTTTTTTCATGGTACAGCATTTATGGTGTACAAATGATCCGGTTTTGCGGGTCATGTAATCGTCAGACAAATTGAATTTATTTTCTTTGTAAATATTTTATTTTCAAAGCTTTACAATTTTTCCGTTTATTTTTTTATCATTGAATTTTGCAGAATAAAAATAAACTCCGGACGCTGCTCCAGCGGATTCCCACGGAATCTCCAAAATTCCCGACTCCTGTACCGTTGCCTCCGTTTGGAAAACCAGGTTGCCAAAAGCAGAAAACATGCTCAGTTCCAGCAAGCCAGGATTTGCCAGTTCAAAATACAGGGTCGTTTTTTCCAAAAACGGGTTGGGCATTGCAAAGTCTTTTTCTATGATGGCGCCGCCCGATGTTGTCGTATCCTGCTCTGCTTCAACCACCGTTCCGTTGCCTTCCCGGAAGTACAGAATCTGGTTGACCGGCACATTGTAAATTGCTTCGGTTATGCCGGTTAGCCAGGTAAACCTGATTTCGTCTATCACCGTTGCATCGCTGACGCCAAAGTGGACGGGTTTAATGCTTTGTCCGAAAACGGCAGCTCCGTGATGGTAGCGGTAATAAGACTTATCGCCGATTTTGATTTTGACAGTGGTTCCTAAAGCATCGCGGTTAGACGTTGTGCCTTCCAGTTTGATTTGTAGCCAGTTTTTTGAAACCAGGTTATCGTTTTGACTGGTATTGCTTTTGAAAAAATAGGCGCCTTCCTCCATGTTTGCCACCACCAGATCCAAATCGCCATCGTGGTCGTAGTCGAATACTTCGAGTCCTTTGCTTTTTGCTTTACCGACAAAACCGGAAGCTTCCGAATAATCTACAAAGTGCATGGACTCTTCCACAAGCATATTTTTAAATAAAAAATTGTCAATGTCCGGCTGAACCACACCATACAGTTTGTCAATGGGACCATTCACCGCTGCGAGGTCTTCGTCGCCGTCGTGGTCGAAATCGAGAAAGTGCGTTCCCCAACCCCAACCGGTGTTTTCTACCCCGTAAGCGACTGCTTTGTTGGAGTAGCGGCGGTTACCCAAGTCTATAAATAAAGGGTTTGGCAGATGGTTAAAAATATTGGTGATGTAGATGTCGAAACGGCCATCGTTGTTACAATCCCCGACGGCAACCCCCATGCTGGCGCCTTCATCATCGAGGCGGTAAGCGCGGCTCGCTTCGTTGTATTTTTGACCCGATCGGTTTTCAAAAAATTCATTGATTTGCGTATCATTCATGTTGTACAGATCTAAAAAACCATCTTTGCCTGCATCAATGGCCACACTTGCCCAGGTAATGGTATTGTCACCGGCAAGTCCCGTCGTTTCTGTAATATTGGTAAAAGTACCGTCACCATTGTTTTGGTACAGGATGTTTTCATTGTTCAGGACGCTGACATACAAATCGAGGTCTCCATCGCGGTCATGGTCCCACCAGAGTCCGGTAGAAGAATAGCAGACATTGCAACCTTCGACCCCTGCCTGAGCCGTTACATCCGTGAAGGTTCCATCGCCATTGTTGTGGTACAACTGGTCGAGGCGGCTGTTGGCCAGAAACAGGTCGGGGTAACCGTCGTTATCGTAATCGCCCCAGGACGCGCCCATTTTTTCACCTCGTTCGGCTCTCAGGCCTTCATTGACGTATTGAATGCCAAACCCTGCCGCTACGGTCACATCGGTAAAGCTGCCGTCGGCGTTGTTGCGCATGAGGTGGTTCCATGTCGTTTCGTCGGCAGGTTTGAAGTTTTTGATGCCTGTAAAAAAAAGATCAAGATCGCCATCGGCGTCGTAGTCAGCAACTGCCACGCCGTTGGTATTTTGGATTTGAGCAAGGTTGGCTTCCGTTTCAAATCGGGTAAAATTTTGGGAAAAGCCGAATGAAAGCAAGCATAGCATAAATAAAAATGAGGGTAGTGTTTTTTTCATAATGAAGCGTTTATGTTCTGCTAATTTACTACAATTAAAATTAGTTTTTCGATTCAACGCGGCGAAGAAGCGGTAGCATAGTCTCAAGGCCATGCTACCGCTTTTTTACAGTTCTTCGAATTAATTATACCCCGGATTCTGTACATACAGTCCCCGGCTGATTGTAATTTGTTGCTGCGGAATCGCAAGGTATTCGTCCCTGCCGGGCGTGAAATGTCCGTCAACAAGATAATCCCTGCGGGTTCTTTCTGTTGCAAAAAAGGCGTTGATGGTTTCCCCGGCGATGCCCCACCGAACGAGGTCGAAGAAGCGCTTCGATTCGAAAGCCAATTCTATACGGCGTTCCCAGCGCAGGATTTTTCGGGCATTATCCTGGCTGCCAAGGCTGGCATATGGGTTCACTTTCCACTTGCCGGTTGGAGTTCCGTCAGCAAATACAAGGCGGGAGGTACTTGCCGGGCTGCCTGCCCGTTCCCGGATGGCATTGATAATAATCAATGCTTCACCAAGCCGATTCAGTTCGACGAGTGCTTCTGCTTTCATAAGCAACAAATCGCCGTAGCGGATTTGGTCCGTATTCCTTGAAATGCTAAAAAATGCCTGGTATTGGCGGAAGCAGGGGCAATCCGGCAACTCCTGGTCTTTCATACCAAGTTTGTAGCCGTATACCCCGGGTACGCGGGAATAGGTTTCATCGTAAATGCGGTTCGGGTCGTACTTGAACGGCATGCCGATGATGCCAATCGTATGTGCAATTCGGGGGTCAATATTATTTGCCTGCACATCGGCAACCGTTTCGATCTGTGCGCCCTGGTCGTAGGTATCAAAGAACGGCAACCCATTGTCGTCTGTTTTGTAGGCATTCGCCAGGTTTTGCGAAGCGTGGTTGAAAGAACAGCATCCGTAGCCCGGGCCGAGCGAAGAAGTCAGACCAGTGGAAAAGTTGCCTCGTCCTTCCGGGGAGCCATCGTCAATTGAGCGCATGATGGCCCAAACAGACTCCGTACCGCTTTCATATTCCCAAAGGAAATTTTTGGCATAATCATCGTGCAAAGCATATTCGCCGGTGCCTTCCACTGTTGAAATCAGGTTGACTACTTCTTCCAATTCAGCCGTGTTGACGTTCGTGACTTGATGCTGTTCGTTTTGCACGTATGCTTTGAAAAGTAATACCTTCGCTAAGTAAGCCCGCGCGGCATTTTTGGTTGGCCTGCCTTCGTCAGCCTGAGAGTCGGGCAGGTTATTCACACCGGCGCGAAATTCATCAGCAATATAAGCCCATCCTTCCTGGTCAGTTTTCTCCCGGTTTCCAACTTTAATGATCTCCGGTTTTGGTACGTTTTCGTCAATAAAGACGGGATACTTGTACAGGATTTTCAGAATAAACTCGAAATGCCCTCGGATGAAGCGAAGTTCAGCAATCCGCTGCGCGCGGCTCACCCCTGCCTGCGCCTGGTAATCGGCGTCTGTCAGGCTCTGGAGGCGGCGCAAGGCATCATTGACACGGGAAATACCGGCATAGAGATAAGTCCACATGAGGTTTGCATTGCCATTGGCCGGTGTGTTTAAGGAAAATACTTCCACCAGATGGCTGTCAAATTGGTCGCCGATACTGCCGCCGCCTTTGTAGGCATCGTCAGAACGAACACTTCCGTACACCCACATGTCTTCAAACTGGTGTGCCAGCAGGCCATCGTTCCCAAGTGCCGCGTATGCAGCAATGACCATTTTTTCGGCATTATCTACGGTATTCAAATCCTCATCGGAAACAACTCCGGTTGGTTTGAATTCAAGAAAATCTTCCTTGCAACTGGTGATGAAAACGAGCATCAATGCAAGCGTCATCAGCGTTTTTAGATGAAATAATCTTTTCATTTTTCGATGTTTTAAAAGCGCTCACATTAAATTAAAATCCAACATTCAGGCCAAGGGAAATGCGGAAAGGTTTTGGATAAATGCCAACCACCCGGTTTTCCACCGACCATCCAGTTTGTACATACTGATCCGGACCACTGCGATCCACGATCCATCCAATGTTTTCGCCACTGACATAGACACGCAGGTCGGAAATGCTGTTCTTAAACAGCTTTGTAGCAGGCAGGGTATAGCCGATGGTCGCCTGGCGCAAAGCGAGAAAATCTCCGTTCCGAACGTTATAGTCGAGTGAAAATCCAAACGGGCGGTTGCTATTGCTTACCGCTGGAATATGGCTGCTCGTATTGGTAGGCGACCAGGCATTGAGTTGTGCAACACCGCCGTTTTCGCCATTATCCAGCGAGCCAAGCTCCATGCGAAACACGTCGGGGGTAACTTTTCTGCCAATAGCGCCCCAGGTATACAGGCTAAAGTCAAAATTCTTGTAACTCACCTGAAAATTGACGCCAAACTCAACGTTCGGTACGCCATTTGCTCCGCCATACTCCTGGTCAAGGGCGCTGATAACGCCATCTTTGTTAAGGTCTACATAGCGCAATGCGCCAATCCGCTTGCCCACTTGCTCGGCATGGGCCTCTACTTCAGCCTGGTTTTGGAAAATGCCATCGGTGTGGTAGCCGAAGAGTGCATTTGGTGCTTGTCCGATGATGTTCTGCTCGGCATTGCCAGGGTAGCTCGACCACAAGTCTTCCGGCAAATCGGTAATTATAGACTCATAATGGGCAAAGTTTGCGCCGATGGAGTAGCTCAGATCGCCCTTGCCAAGGGGGCTGTTATATTGAAGGGAAAGCTCCCAACCCTTGGTTTCCATGTCAGCACCATTTACCCACTGGCGTGCGCCGTCCCCAACAGCAGCGATCTGTGTAGGCTGAATAAGAATGTCTGATGTCTGGCGGTTAAAGACTTCCACCGTGCCTTCGAGGCGGCTATCAAACAGACCAAAGTCCATACCGAAGTTCATTTCGGTGGTGGTTTCCCATTTCAGCTCGTTATTGCCGGTTTGTGTCGCCAAAAAGCCGGAAGGCAAAATTCCGGTATCGTTGTTGCCGATGTCGTAGGAAGTCGCTGCGTCCGGGCAGGGTGTTTGAGCACATCCGCCGTCCCAGGGCAGGATGTTACTGGCGGGTGCATAGACTGCCTGGTAGAGGCCAAAACGGGCGTCGTTCAGGATATCCTGGTTGCCGGTTTGTCCCCAGGCAGCACGAAGTTTCAGGTCGGAAATAAGGTCTACATCCTTCAGAAATGCTTCTTCACTAATCCGCCAGCCTAAAGAAGCGGCAGGGAAGATTGCAAACTGGTTGTTCGTTCCGAAACGGCTCGAGCCATCCCGGCGGATGGTAAAGGAAGCGAGGTATTTGCCAGCATAGCCATAGCTCAGTTTTCCAAAATAGGAAAACAAAGAAAAGCCTGTGCTGGCTCCGGAAGAAGTGCGTTCTCCGGAAGCTGCACTTAACTGGAAATATTCAACGGTCTCTTGTGCAAAATCTTTGCCAGTGGCAGAGAAAATATTGATGTTGTTTTTGATGGCTTCTGTACCTGCCAATGCTGTGATTTCGTGAGCTCCAAACGATTTTGTCCAGGTTAGCGTATTGTTGAATACCCAATTGGTCAGGTGCGTCTGGCGGAGGGTTAGTTCGGCAACATTATTCCCTAAAAAGCCCCTTGCATAAGTGCGGAAAATGTCTTTAGAATTGATGGCATCGTAGTCAATTCCCAGATTGGTGCGGAAAGAAAGGCCTTTGAGAATTTTCACTTCAGCGTAGATGTTTCCAAATACCTTTACGTTTTTGATATAGTCGTCCCGGTTATCGCGTGCCAAAGCGACAGGGTTGTCCCGGTCCGAGAAACCACCACCCGGAGGGCCGGAGAATCTGCCGTCTTCCGTGCGAACAGGCAGAATAGATTTGTAGCGATAAGGAGCTTGTTCCGGCGTGCCGCCAAAACCGTTGTCCATCCAAAGGCGGTTGCCCCGAGAAATGTGCAGGTTTTCACCCACCGTCACGCGGTTGTCGAAAAAGTTGTAATTCGAATTCAACCGAAGGCCCATTCTCTGGTACTCCGTGCCGATAACCACCCCTGTCTGGTCAAAATAATTCGCGCCAAAACGCACACCGCCACGGTCGCTGCCCTGCGAAAAAGACAAATCGTAGTTCTGGATGATCCCGGTGCGGGAAATTTCATCCCAATAATCTGTTCCTTCTTCAATGTTGCCGCCGTATTTGCTGTTGGGGTGGCCGGAAGGTCGTAACTGGTCGTCCTGATCCAGCCATTCCGGGTAATTTATTTTGTCCAGTACTGGAACCCCCGTACCCTGAATGCCGGAGCCAAGGCTTGGATCCAGATGCCATTCGTAAGTATAAACCCCGGTAGCGTTGGGGTCAGATCCGTCGTTGACTGCTCCCTGCCATTCGATAATAGCCCGCTCCCGGTTGTTGGTCAGGTCATCAAAACTGTTCCAGCTTTCTACACTGGTGCGCACATCCAATTCCACCCGTGCTTTATTAGTCGGGCGTTTGGTCGTGATGATGACCACGCCATTGGAAGCCCTTGCTCCGTAAATGGATGCAGCCGAAGCGTCTTTCAGCACCTGCACGGATGCAATGTCGCCTGGGTTAAGCCACGACAAACCCCAGGTTTGCGGAACAGTGGAGCCATTTTCGTTCGTGATGTAAGTCTGGATGGGAACGCCGTCCACAACATAGAGTGGATCGCTCAGTTTTCCGAGTGTACTGGTACCCCTAACCCGAATGCGTGCGCCTTGCCCCGGGTCGCCGGAAAGGTCAACATTCACCCCTGCAACCCTGCCTTGCAAACTTTGCAGGATATTGGAGTGCGCTGCGTCGTCCACGTCTTTCAAATCCAGGACTGCGACTGCGCCCAAAAGATCTTTTTTTCGTTCAATTGCGTACCCCGTTACCACCACTTCGTCAAGGATGGCTCCGGTCACCAATTTCACATCCACTTTGTTCAAACCAACAATATTGATGGTTTGAGTGGTGTACCCAGTGTAAGATACCTCAATTGTTGCGGCTGTGGCGTCAACTGATAAAGAAAATGCACCATCCAGATCCGTCACGGTACCATTCGAAGAAGCCGTAACCAGGACGTTTGCCCCAATGAGCGGATCACCGGTATCGGCGTCCGTCACCGTTCCGATGAGGGTTCGTTGCGCCAGGGCTAATTGTGCTGTAAATATCAGCCCGAAAAGCGTGAGTAGCTTAAATTTCATAATTAAAAAGGTTTTGTAGTTAAAAACAAGTTTGATATAAACTGATGAGCCAAACAGGATCACCTTTCATAAGTGCCTCACTTCCAAATGCTTTTTAATTGATACACCTTCCCTCCTGCCAGTTCAGCCTTACCGCCGTCGGCAAATAGTTTTACCTGGTTGAAGTTTTCGCCCGGGAAGAAAATTTCCGTCATCACAGTTGCCCCGCCATCGGCAAAAAGTTCGGCGGAAGCCACATCGAAAAACAAGTGCATGCGGAGTGTTTTTTCTTTGGAAAAGCGCGGCGCTATACTGGCTTTCGGTGCGAATTTTTCAGAAAAAGAGAGATTGCCCGAGTGGGTGCGGTCACTAAAAAACTGCCGGGCAGCAGCGTTGTAGCCAATTCGGTAGCTTTCGCCTTTCGCATTGGAAAGTTCCACGCCAAAGCTGCCCGTACTCCCTTCCGGCAATACAAATTCGAGTTCCATTTCCGACAGGGTGGGAGAAAAGCCAAGTTGGTCGGTCAGGTCGAGTTGTTCGGAAATTTCAGTTTTGGAAAGTTGGAATGATTCCCCACGCAGGGTTTGCAGTTCTTTTACAGGCTGAGAAATGAGCCTGTAGCCTTCCTCTCTTTTTGCCAGCGCCAGTGTTCGCGGTAAGGTTGCTGCATTGCGCCAGATCGTGGTGGGTACAATATTGGCATACTCCCAGTTGCTCATCCAGCCTATGAAAATTCGGCGCCCGTCTTCTTTCGGCAGGTCAGACCAGGTAACTCCTGCATAATTGTCTTTGCCCCAGTCCACCCACACGCCTTTGCCGAGGGGGACATCCTGTGCAAGCCCGGCATCGAGTTTGAAATTTTTTCCATCAAAATCTCCTACGAAATATTGCGCTGCCGAACCATTGTTGGGACCGCCGGGATTGATGTTCACGATGAGCACCCATTTCGTTTCGTTGGTTTGTTCCACGACTAAGGGAAACAGGTCGGGGCACTCCCATACGCCGCCATGAGCGCCGATTTGTTTGCCAAATTCACTGAGTTTGGTCCATTTTTTGAGGTCTGGCGCTCCCCAGAATTCGATGTGATCGCCTACAGCCAGCACAACAACCCACTGTTTTGAAACCTCGTGCCAAATGATTTTCGGATCCCGAATGTCCCGAACGCCGCCAGGGTTTGGCAACACCGGGTTCTTGTCGTATTTCGTCCAGGTACGACCCCGGTCAAGGCTCCAGGCAATGCCCTGCGTCTGGTAGCTGTTATTCCCTGCTTTTTCTTTTACAACGTCGTGGTAGGTATACATGGCCACGAGCGGTGGTTGACCAGACTTTCCAAAACCTGAAGTATTGTTCCAGTCTACCGCTGCTGAGCCGGAAAAAATATAACCAAGCGAGTCGGGATAAAGGGCAATAGGCAGGTTTTCCCAATGCGTCAGATCTTTACTCACTGCGTGCCCCCAGTGCATAGGGCCCCACACCGACGAATCAGGGTAGTGCTGGTAAAAAAGGTGGTACTCGCCGTCATAGTAGAACATACCGTTGGGGTCGTTCATCCACTTTTCCTTAGGTGAGAAGTGAAATTGAGGCCGGTGCGCCTCTGAGTAGGCTGCCAGTTCCGTTTGGTCGGCAGTAGATTCAGCCCCCTGCTGGCAGGAAATCAGCGTTGTGGAAATGAGTATCAAACCCAAAATCAAGTTTTTCATCCGTATTATATTATTGCAATGAATTATTCATTATAAGCTCATCAGGTTTCTAACCCACCAAAGACACCACTGCCAGTTCTGCTGTTCTCAGAACCTCCTTTCGTTGTCGTTTCTGCTGGAGCTAGTTTTTCCGTTTTGTCAGTTGATCGCACTTAAGAGTTCTGCGGATGAATACGCCGGGGTTCCACCCTTTTTCGTCGCCACAAATGCGCCTGCCGCACAGGCAAATTCCAGGCATTCCTGCGCCGGTAATCCGGTAAGCATCCTGCTCAGGAATGCACCAAGAAAAGCATCGCCACTGCCGATGGTATCCTGCACTTCCACTTTGAATCCTTTTTGGAGGTAGAAACCTTCGTCGTTCAGCAAGGCAGCCCCATACGGCCCTCTCGTCACGATGACGGAGGCCAGGTTGAACTTTTTCTTTATAAATTCTATTTGCGAACGCTCGTCGGTCTTGGCCGACCAAAAACCGGCAAGTTGAGTAAGTTCTTCGTCGTTCATCTTTACGATATCCGTTTCAGAGAGCAGTGTTTCCAGCAGGTTTTTTGAAAAAAACGGCGTGCGCAAGTTCACATCAAATACCCGCAACGTAGCAGCATCGAGCAATTCGAACAGGGTACGCCGAGAGCGCTCATTCCGACAGGACAGGCTTCCAAAAACAAGCGCTTCCGCCTCTTTCACCGTATCGGTCATTTCATTGGAGGGGTGTATGAAATCCCAGGCAGCAGGTTGCACAATGTCGTAGCTGGGCGAACCTTTTTCATCTAAAACGACATTAACCATGCCGGTTGAGTAAGTAGGATCGGTTTGAATAAGGTGGGTGGAAACCCCTTTGTTGTTCAAAAAATCCAGCAATTCCCTGCCAAGGTCGTCGTCGCCAACCCGGCTGATTATTTGAGCACTCAGGCTCAGTTGATTGGCGTGGAAAGCCACGTTCATAGGGGCTCCTCCAGCAATTTTACCGGTTGGCAAGACATCCCAGAGGACTTCTCCAAAGCAGATGATGACAGGGTTGCGCATATTGTGTTGGTTTAAATGGAGTTCCGGAAACATGAGCTTCCGAAGCTCCTTTATGCGAACAGAGTATGGTATGAAATCTTTTTTTGATTATGGACAATTGAAACCGTTACCAAAGGTGGTTTCAGCTACTTCCTGCCAGGTGTTTTTCAAGATCTTCCAGGGAAATGCCTTTTGTTTCCGGCATCATTCGCCAGACAAAAAGCAGTTGCAATACCATCATGAAAGCAAAAATGAAGAAGACCGATGCGGCGCCGATTTTGGTAATCAGGATCGGCATCAAAGAGGGTACAATGGCTGCCAGCACCCAATGCACTGAGCTGCCAAATGCCTGCCCGCTTGCCCGCAGGTGATTTGGGAAAATTTCGGAAATGAACACCCAGATAACAGCCCCCTGCCCGATGGCGTGGGCGGCAATGAACAGGAACAGAAAAGTAGGAACTGCCATGCCTTTCCACCCCATCATAAAGGAGATGGCAACCAGCGAAAGTGAAATGATGTACCCTACCGAGCCGATGTACATGAGCTTCCGGCGCCCAAGGTGGTCTATCAACGCCATGCCAATAAGGGTAAAAATCAGGTTCGTGATTCCTATGCCTACGCTGCTCAGCAAGGCGGCACTTTCTTCCAAGCCGGCTATTTTGAAAATCCGCGGTGCGTAGTATAAAAAGGCATTGATGCCTGAAAACTGGTTAAAAAAAGCAATCAGGAACGCCAGCATCAATGGAAACCTGTATTTGGGAATAAAAATCGTTTCGTGTTTGCCCGCCTGCTCGTGGTCAGACAGGATGCGCTGCATTTCTTCTTCCACGTCCATGCCCGGGTCAATCAGTTGTAGCGTGTGCGCTGCTCCTTGTTTATCATTTTTCTTCACGAGCAACCAACGCGGGCTTTCTGGTACCGCCAATACCATAATCATGTAAATAAAGGCAGGAAAAGCCTGCACGCCAATCATCCAACGCCAGGCGTTTTCGCCAATGCCGCTGAGTAAGTAGTTGGAAAGAAAAGCGATGAGAATGCCAAAAACAATGTTGAACTGATAGAGGGCTACTAGTTTCCCCCGGTTATCAGCCGGAGCAATCTCCGAAATATAGGCGGGGGCAGCTATTGTTGATGCGCCAATGGCAAGGCCACCCAGAAAGCGGAAAAACGCAAACATCCAGGGGTCGGTGGCTAAAGCCGAACCTACCGCCGATAAAAAATAGAATACCCCGATCCAGATCAGCGTCTTTTTACGCCCCCAGGCATCCGTAGGAAGGCCGCCGAAGATAGCACCGATTACCGTACCCCAAAGAGCCGATGCCATGACCACAAAGCCGTGAAAAACTTCCCCGCGCGGCCATAAAGCCTGAAGGGACAAATCAGCGCCTGAGATGACGACCGTATCAAACCCAAACAGAAAACCTGCTAAGGCAACTGTAATAGACCAAAAGAAGATTTTGCGATGGTTCATGTATCCCATTTTTTGTACCGCAAATCTATTTGGACACAAAAGAGATAGACTTAATGATTATGCCAAACTTCCTTTAAATTTGTCGCACGGAAAATTTATAGCATAAACTATTGATAATGAGATTTGTATTCTTTTTTTCGGATAGTAAAAAAGGTGAGGCCCTTAAAGATTGTTGCATGCACATTGGAGATTGTTGCATCTTCTTTCGGAGTTGACGGTTTCCATTCTATTATATTTGCCCAATTTTGGAAAAAACATAATTATTGTTTGATATCAAACTTCATCCACTGCATCTATTAACAGGTTCGGAGTGATCCTTCTTTCCATGAGAAGCACACCACTCCTGCCAACTACTTCATCATTCTTCAGTCTGTTTCCTGAATCCGGATGGGGTAACGCCATATTTCGACCGGAATACCGTCGAAAAATAATCCGGCGCCGAATAGCCTACGCGATAAGCAATTTCTGTTACCGACAACCTGCTCCCCAGCAACAATGCTTCCGCTTTTTTTAGGCGTACGTTCTGAATGTAGTCGCTGATACTTTCGCCAAACAGGGCCATCACTTTGCGGTATAACTGCGACCTTGACAAGCCGAATTCCCGGCACAGGTCGGAAACCTGAAAATCCTGCTGGGTATGATGCTGCTCGATGTAGTCCACGAATTTTCTGAGAAAATCATGGTCGAGCGGATTGGCATTTTCGGACAACTCAGGAGTAGGCTGCTTTGTGGAAAAAACGACCATATTTCTACCGTAACTTTCCTTCAGCACTTGGCGATTGAGCAGCAGCGACCGAATGTTTGCTTGTAAAAAATGGATATTGAACGGTTTGGTAATGTAGGCGTCAGCCCCGGTTTGAGTCCCTTCGATTTGTTGCTCCATCGTGCTTCGTGCAGAGAGCAGGATGACCGGAATGTGTGAAGTACGAAGATCAGCCTTCAGTATCCGGATAATTTCCAGGCCATTCATACCGGGTAACATAATGTCGCAGATGATGAGATCGGGGGTGAGGTCAAAAGCTTGCTGGAGTCCCTTATTGCCATCACTTTCCTGGATGATCCGGTACGCCGGACTGAGTTTCTTTTTTAGGAAAAACTGCAGGTCTTCATTGTCCTCAATGATCAGAATTTGCCAAGCCCCCGTTGCGTTTTCCACGGCATCTTGTGTCTCCTCTCCGACCGTTTCCGGGATGAATAAAAATTCCTGATTACTGGAATGCTGGGCGCCGACTTCTGCCAATTGTTCTTCCTGCAAGTGTGCTCTGCCCAGCGGTAGGGTTACTGTAAACCGACTGCCCTTGTTTTTTGAGCTTTTAACCGCAAGGCTTCCACTGTGCAGTTCTACCAGCAACTTTGAAAGCGAAAGGCCCAGTCCCGTTCCAGCGAGCTGGCGTTCTTCTCCCTGAAAAAACGGATCAAAAATATGAGCTACTTCCCCCTCCCTCATGCCTTTGCCATTGTCTTCTACTGAGAGCTTTACGGTGTTCTCAAAATTATCAACAGAAATAGCTAAATGGATTTTTCCGCCATCGGGAGTATATTTGAACGCATTGGAAAACAGGTTGAACAGGACTTTGTCTATTGTGTTGACGTCAAACCAGACCGTCAACTGCTCATGCCGGGTAAGTAATTGAAAATCAATTTCTCGTTTCCGGGCCGTTTTGCTGTAAGTTTCCATGATGTTTTTGACAAACAGGACGAGGTCGTTTTCGCTTGCCTTGAGTTTCATCTGCCCGCTTTCCGTTTTCCTGAAATCCATCAACTGGTTGACCAACCGAAGCAACCGAAAGGCATTTTGGCGGATGTGGCCGATGCTCTGCTGCATGTCTTTACTCAATTTGGGCGAAGGCAGCAGGTCTTCGGCAAAACCCAGGATCAACGTCAGCGGCGTTCGAAACTCATGGCTGATATTGGTGAAAAAATCAACTTTTGCCTGTGTGGCCAGACGCACCTCATCTGACATTTCCACAAGCTGGCGCTCGTGTTCCAGAATTTCCTCGTTCTTGCGTTTAAGGCTGAGGTTAGCTGCTTGTTTCGTTCGCAGGGATTTCCACAAAAATACCCCCAATACCAATGTCAGCAACAGGCTCGATAGCAAAACAGCAATGTAAATCCGCTGGTTTTGGTAAATGCTCTTGAGTGATTCCAACCCTTGCATCTGCTCGTCTATGCTCTGCTGAAGGCTGTTGACTTTTTTCATCTGGTTGTGCAGGATGCGGGCATTTACGCTGTTGATGACGATTGTTTGCAGGGTATTCTTTTTTTCATAAGGCAGGTTGTTGAGAATCCTCAGGGCCAGCTGAATGGCATCGCTGCCGCCAGTCGGATAGAGCATGGAAGCATCGAGAATGCCGTCTTCCACCGCCTGTATGCCTTGTCCTGTGCCGGGAATTCCGTCAATGCCTACAAAAAAAAGATCTCCGGCCCGGCCCTGTTCCAGTGCTATTTTGTAAGCCGTTTCAGCAAGCAGGTCCGTGTGCCCGAAAATGATGTTAACTTCCGGATGATTGCGAAGCATGTCTGGAAATTTATTACTCAGGTCGGACATGTTAAGCGTTGTGTTTTCCAAGACGTCAACCACCTCCAGGCCCGGTGCGCTCGCTATTCCAGCCCGGAAACCCCGGTGTCGCTCGGCAGCTGGCGATATGGTCAGGCCAAGTTGTAGCTCGATAACTTTGCCTTGCCCCTTGAATTTGCTGATTATGTACTTCGCCGCTGTTTCGCCCACCTCATAATTGTCGGCGCCAAGGTAGGCGGTGTACTGTTCCGAGTCCGTCTTCCGATCGAGTAGGATGACCGGGATACCTGATTTGTAAACCTCTTCAACGATGGCCGTGAGGGGTCTGGACTCATTGGGGGAAACAATGAGGAGGTCTATGCCAATTTTCAGCATTTCCCGAATCTGCGCCACCTGCTTTTCGCTGTTGTTGTCCGACACCCGCATTTCAAGTTCCAGTTCTGGATGGAAGGCCAGTTCCCGATACATTTCCTGGTTCATTACATCGCGCCAGGCGTCGTCGCAGCATTGAGCGAAGCCAATGCGGAATTTTTTTGCACGAGACTCATGCCGGCAACCAATGGCTACACTCAATAATGCAGTCAGTATGAAAACCCATAAGATGTACCTCCGGTGTTTGCTCATTTGCCTTTGATAACGTTGCCCGTGAAGATAGCAAAGTTATATCTTTATCCCTCGCCACCTGGGATAGGCTTTTCTATTTTAATCTTTAAACTTCACTTCCTTTTAACCTTGTATTTTATGAAACTCTGGCAAAAAGACAAAACAGCCCTCGCAGAGGTGGAACAATTCACAGTCGGTCAAGACCCGGTGCTGGATATGCACTTAGCGCCTTTTGACGTATTGGGATCGCTGGCGCATATCCGCATGCTGGAATCCATTGGGTTGCTGACGGCGGAGGAACTCCGGGTTTTGTCGGTGGAATTGAAGGCCATTTACACCCGCATCGAATCCGGGGATTTTGGGGTGGAAGCAGGCGTTGAGGACATCCACTCGCAGGTGGAACTGGAACTGACGCGCAAATTGGGCGACGTGGGCAAAAAAATCCACAGCGGCCGCTCGCGCAACGACCAGGTGCTGGTGGACGTGAAGCTCTACCTGCGCCACGAAATCCGGGAAATAACATTTGCCGTCAAGGCGCTGTTCGACTTGCTGCTGGACCAAAGCGAGCGGTACCGCGAACACCTGCTGCCGGGCTATACCCATTTGCAATTGGCGATGCCTTCTTCGTTTGGATTGTGGTTTGGCGCTTACGCGGAAAGCTTGGTGGATGATCTGATAACGCTGGAAGCCGCCCACCGGATCGTCAACAAAAACCCGCTGGGCTCTGCTGCGGGCTACGGCTCTTCTTTCCCGCTCAATCGCCGGATGACGACTGAACTGCTGGGCTTCGACGACCTGAACTACAATGTGGTGTACGCGCAAATGGGGCGCGGCAAAACCGAGCGCATCGTCGCCGCTGCGCTGTCGAACATCGCCGCCACCTTAGCCAAACAAGCCATGGATGCCTGTTTGTTTATGAACCAAAATTTTGGATTCATCCAGTTTCCCGACGAACTCACGACCGGCTCCAGCATCATGCCGCACAAAAAAAATCCCGACGTGTTTGAACTCATTCGCGCACGATGCAACCAAATCATCGCGCTGCCCGGCGATATTGCGATGCTGACGGCCAACCTGCCTTCCGGGTACCACCGCGACCTGCAACTGCTGAAAGAACAGCTTTTTCCAGCCATTCAACACCTGAAGAGCTGCCTTTCCATGATGCACCTGATGTTGTCCAATATCGAAGTGAAAGCTGGCATTCTGGAAGCCGAGCGCTACAAATTCCTGTTCAGCGTGGAGGAAGTGAACAAACTTGTGCTGGCCGGCGTGCCTTTCCGCGATGCGTATAAACAAATCGGACAGGCCATTGAAAAAGGCGAGTTTACCTACTCAACCACCCTCGCACATACCCACGAAGGCAGCATCGGCAACCTGCAAACCGAGTCCATCCGCGCCATGATGACACAAACGCTGGGGAGTTTTCGGTTTGAGCGGTGGGAAGAGGC
>JALHRK010000042.1:21461-26680 GCA_022841505.1 Saprospiraceae bacterium
CCTAAACCACGCCCCAACCGCCGCTTCCGCCGGTTTCCCGGTTGGCGTAAAGCTGTCGCCGCGAAAATCGAGGTAGCTGGGCCATTTCCACCACAGCACGCCGTGGCACCAGTTTTTGCCTTTCAGGCCCGCGCCCACTACTTCGTAGCACAGTTTCTGGTGTTCCATATTTGGCGAGCGGCCATTTTCTTCTTCGTGCGGATTTTTCCAAGGCGCCTGCACGCTCCGGAAGCCAATTTCAGTAAAAACAATGGGTTTATTAAACTTGCGGCTCACCGCTTCGGCTTTTTCCATGACTTGTTCAAAGCGCTGTTCCAATTCCTGCCGGGTCGGGTTGTCGCCCGGACTGAGCGGATAATAACAATTCAGTCCGATGAAATCGAGCTGGTCGCCAAAGGCCAACTGCTCAAAATCTTCGCCCCAATTGGCGCAGTAGGTGAGTTGGCCGCTGTATAGTTTTCTGATTTTGGCAATCATTCGCCGCCAGTCGTCCGGCCGCTGGCGCGTGGTTTTCACCATTTCCACCGCCACACTCAGGGCATCGAAATCGTACATTTCGGCCAACAGGGCGTAGTGCCGGATCCAACGGTAATAATATCCAAAAAACGCCTGCCAGTCGGCTTCCGAGCTCATTTCGATGTAGCCGGTCCAACTGCGGCCCAGCCAGAGTTGCGGCTTCAATACCGTCTTCATACCCAATCGCTGCGCTTCTGCGTGGGCGTACACGACCGATTCGTCGTTTTCGTCGCCGCCACTGTCTGCGAAGGGCAGGTAGCTCGGTTTGGTGGGGCTGTCCATATAGGAATACGGCACAATGGCGATGGCGTTGCCGCCAATGCTGTTTAGTTTTTGGATGGATTGCTGCGCCAGCCTGGAGCCGTAGCCATTGTAAACCCGGTAGCCTTCGTGGGAGAAGTTGTAGCCTTTCAGGTAGGGCAGTTTTTCGGGTTTGGCGTCAAATTTGCCACAGTTGGCATAGCGCTCGGCTAAATATTTTTCCCAAGCGGCTTGTAACTGCGCCTGTTCGGGCGTTCCCGCCTGCCAGGAAGCGTAGCGCAGCAGAAAATCGTCTTTACCCCAATGGGCGATCAGGAAATCGGCAAACGCAGCAGCCGTGCAGCCCATCACCAAGTCGGATTCCTGCCGGAACAGTTCATTGTTCACCAAATCCGCCACGGGAGGTAGGTTGCCGGAGCAATAGAGGCGCTGCGCCCAGTGATCCCAGCCTTTTTCGTGCCAATTGGAACTGAAGCGGATGGCTAAGCCTTTTTCCAGCACATCCATTTTCGGGGCGCCAAGCAGGCTGCGCAACAGCAGTTCGTTTTCCATTTGCAAATAGTCGCCGCGGAAGGTTTCGTTCACCACAACGCTCACTTCCATTCGGTCAAAATTGACGTCGGCGATGCGCATGGAGCTGTATTGCAAGCCTTTATCTTCTACGGAGCCAAACAAGCGGTAAGCGATTTCGAGCGGCGGACAGGGCTTATTCAGAAATCCGCAAATAGTACCGAACGTGGCTTCGCAATTGGCCGCCATCGCATCGAGCCTGGCTTTCGGCAACAAGTCTGCCTGGCCCGTAAATTTGAACCGCCCGGTTTGAAAAAGGGTAGATTTTCCGTTTGTAAAATTGAAATGAATGGCCTTGTCGAATCGCCAGGTCGAATCCGCGAGGTTGCCGGCAATGTGGAGTTCGCTGTTGGCATACACTTCGTAGCCCCAGCCGGAACGCAACATTTCGGGCCAGTTGTCGGCGTATTTTTGTTTCAGCAAAGCCGCAATTTCCCGGTCGTCGTTGCCGGTGAACAGGAAAATCGGCAGCTTGACGTTCAGCGGGTTGGGGTAGGTGAAGAGTTTGAAAATATCTTTTGCCGCTTCGTACCAGTTTCCGTCGAAGTGAAAGCGGCGATCCTCCAACCGCACCGGCAATTTTGCGGCTAAGCGCCGGATAATTTTGTTGGAAATGGCCGTGCCGAGCAACAACAGCGGTTTTTGCGTCAATTCCTCTTCGGTCACTGCCGCGTCGCTTTTGGCTTCCAGTTTCAGTCCCCGCCACTCCGGGTGTGTGCGCATGGAATCGGCCAGCGCCTGGTATAAGTTGCTTTGCGCTTCGCCGTACACGACCAGCATGGCGCCCGATTGGCGCATCGCCCGCATCAGGTCACGCCGCGAAGGCAATGGCCCTTCGCCAGCCAGCGGGTCGCTTTGGCAGGCGCAGAGGGAAACGACAAAGAGGAGGGGGAGGAAGAGTCGGGTGCGCATAAAAATCAGGAGCTTAATGAATTAGAAGACACGAAGATAAAGGAATAGGATGTTTTTTGCAAACTGCAAGATTTCCGTACTATCGCAATTGGAGTATTGGAAAATCTCCTGCTTTTAGAGCAGTCTTAGCTCTCCGGGTTGCTGGGTTGGGATTCCTTTCCCGCAAAGTACGCGGAGGATCCGCAAAACTTGTCCCGTAGGGAGGCCGCAAAGCGTGACACCAGCTTTTATCAACTTGACCAGAGCCGTCCATTTAGTCGAGGGCGAGTGTCTGTTCTTTAGAGTTCGAGAGCAAGGCATGCGAAGGCCCAAAAAGGGGAGCCTACTCGCGTAAGTGACCGTTTTTGGGCCTTTGCATAACGCAGCTATCGGACTATAAAAACAGACACTTAAACCCCCATCGCCACCCGCGCCGCATCCAGAATAACCCGCACCTCCGCCATATCCGGCGCCTGTGCGTACACCCGCAGCACCGGTTCCGTGCCAGAAGGCCGGATCATCACCCACTTGTCGTCGCCGAGGTTGTATTTGAAACCGTCAATGGTTTCCAGCGATTCCACTTTGTAGGTCCCGATTTGCGTGTAAGGCGCCTCTTTGCAGGCTTTGATCACTGCTTGTTTTTGCGATTCGAGGATATGCAGGTCGTCGCGGTCGAACGCGAATGAGCCGACGATGTCGTAGACTTCCTGGATGAGTTCTTTGAGCGATTTGCCGGTTTTGGCCATGAACTCTAAGATCATCAGGCCGATCCAGATGCCGTCGCGTTCCGGGATATGGCCTTTTACGGCAAGCCCGCCGGATTCTTCGCCGCCCACCAGCACGTCTTCCACGGCCATGATGTCGGCAATGTATTTGAAACCAATTTTGGTAATTTCTATATCCAACCCAAAGATTTGAGCCATTTTCCGCATTTTATCGCTGACGGAAAACGTAATCACCACCTTGCCGGTTTGTTTTTTGTAGCGGTGCGTATAGAGCAACAGCAGCAGCAGGATATGGTGCGAATCCACAAAATTGCCTTCGCCGTCGTACATCCCGATGCGGTCGGCGTCGCCGTCGGTGGCAATGCCGAGGTCGAGGTTCGGGTTGTTGCGGATCAGTTCCGAAAATTCGGTCAGGTTGCGGTGGATGGGTTCCGGCGCCTGGCCCTGAAACCCGGGGTTGTAGTCGCAGTGCAGCAACGTGGCGTCGGGGAACAGTTTGCGCATGGCGTCCTGTCCGGCGCCGTACATCGCATCGTAAGCCAGGCGGCTGCTTTTGCTGCGCATGAGCGCAAGGTCAAAATTTGCCGCGACATGGTCGAGGTACATTTTTTCAAAATCCTCATATTTCAGCAGCCCGGCTTGTTCCATTGCGGCAAGCGACATCGGTTCTACCGTGCAAACATCGGGCGTTTCGTTTTCCACCTCGATGATCTGGTTTTGCGACATCGGGCCGCCGAGGTGCGATTTGAGTTTATAGCCGTTGTAGGAAGGCGGGTTGTGGCTGGCCGTGATGACCACCCCGAGGCTGGCGCCGATTTTGGCAACGCCCAGCGACACCATCGGCGTACTGATGAATTTCGTATCCAACCAGACTTTGATGCCGTAAGCGCCCAGCACGCCGGCAGTGGTTTCCGAGAACAATTTTCCGCCAAAGCGGCAATCATAGCCAATGACCACGCTGGTGCCGCCTGTTTTTTTCAGCCATCGGGCCGTTCCTTCTGCCACGCGTTTTACATTTGCTACCGTGTAGTCCTGCGCGATGATGGCGCGCCAGCCGTCTGTGCCAAATACGATTTTGTCCATGTTGAAAAAAGTTGATGATGTTGGTTGTGGGCAAAAATAGTAATTTGGCGGGGACTCGTTACCATAAAAATGATAATGAAAGATACCTATCGCCATAAAGGCTTACGCCGCAGGTTGATCAGCGAGCTTCAGAAAAAAGGCATCAGCGATGAGCGCGTGCTGGAGGCAATGGGCGCATTGCCCCGCCACTTTTTTCTCGACAAAGCCTTCGAGGAGTGGGCTTATGAAGACAAGCCTTTTCCCATTGGCAGCGACCAGACCATCTCCCAGCCCTACACGGTGGCGTACATGAGCACCCTGTTGGACGTGCAGCCCCGAGAAAAAGTGCTGGAAATCGGCACCGGTTCCGGCTACCAGGCGGCCATTATGGCGTTGCTCGGAGGCCGCGTATACACCGTTGAGCGCCACGAATCGCTTTACCTGAAAGCCAAAGAAACGCTGCACAGCCTGAACATGAACAACATTCGCTGCTACCACCGCGACGGCTTTAAAGGCTTGCCGGAGTTTGCGCCTTTCAGCAAAATTATGGTCACCGCCGGCGCGCCCGAGGTGCCCGACGCCCTGCGCCAGCAATTGGCCATCGGCGGCGTGATGGTGATTCCCGTTGGCAAAACCGCCCAAAAAATGTACCGCATCGAACGCATAGACGAAACCCGCTATGATGAAAAGGAGATGGGGGATTTTAGGTTTGTGCCGTTTTTGAAGGGTTTGGAAAAGAAGTGATGGCCGAGGTGACACCTTTCTAAAAAGGTGTTACCTCTGGGGAGTGGAACCCCTGGAAAGAGGTAACACCTTTTGGAAAGGTGTCACCTCTGGCCCCACCTCAATTTGCACATTCCACCAATTTTCCTTAACCTTACTGCCTAAAAATCCCAGCTCCTATGCCGGAACCCTTTTATACCGAACCCAAACCCGCCGCCGCGCCTTTCGATATGGTCTTCGTGGCGGGCGGCAGCTTTCTTATGGGCGACAATGACCCGGCGGCATATGACAATGAAAAGCCGGTGCATACCGTTACCGTGCCCGATTTTTACATCGGGAAATACCCGGTGACCCAAGCGCTTTGGAAAGCCGTACTTGATGGCGACGATCCTTCTCACTTCAAAGGCGACACGCGCCCGGTCGAGCAGGTTTCCTGGAACGACATCATCGACCGCTTTTTGCCTGCCCTGC
>JALHRK010000043.1 GCA_022841505.1 Saprospiraceae bacterium
AAAAAAAACCGGACTATTGGCTCGCCCTGAACAACCGGGCAGCGCTTAATTTTAAAAAAGGAAATGACGCAGCAGCCCTGGAAGACTACAATACTTTAGTCGAAGTAAGGTTAAAACAAGTGGAAGAAAAAAATGATACAACCGGGCTAACCGAAGCATTTGTTTCTCGCAGCACAGTACATTTAAAAAACCTGGCGCTGGATAAAGCAGAGCAGGACATCAATGAGGCAAGTAAAGTGAATCCCACTTACCCCGGCATCTCGCGCATGAAAGAAGAGGTCAAGGTTCAACAAACAAATCAGCGTGACCTAAAAACCAAGGCAGAAGCTTCACTCAGGGCTAATCCTGAAAACACGGAAGCCCTTGAAGTAAAAGCAAGTGCAGATAAAGCGCTGGGCAATGAAAAAGAGGCGCTTTCTGCTGCAAGAGCGGCAGTAGCCAATAATTCAAAAGACCCCCGGGTTTTTTCAATCATCCTGGAAGAAGCCGAAAGAACCAAGGATACCAATACCTTCAAAAAAGTAGCCAAAAAAGCCGAACAGGCAGGCATTTCAAGGAAAGAACTCATCCAAAACGCTCCGCTTTTACAAGAGCGTTTCAAGACCTCCATCCGGCAATAACTACTTTGGGGTCCAATTAATTTGGGGTTGTGTAAATATGAAGTTTCACGGAGTTTTTAGGTCTGACTCCGTGAAACTTCGTGTTTATTCCGCAAGACTCTGCGTAATTTTAAACGTACGGAGGCCCGGACAATTGACTCCTAGATGCTTCCTGCCGAATCGGAGTTCGGCGGTACACATTCCGCCGAATCGGAGTTCGGCTGTACCAGCGTTTGGCGGTACACATTCCGCCGAATCGGAGTTCGGCTGTACCCGCATTCGGCGGTACACATTCCGCCGAATCAGAGTTCGGCTGTACCAGCATTCGGCGGTACACATTCCGCCGAATCAGAGTTCGGCGATACCAGCGTTCGGCGGTACACATTCCGCCGAATCGGAGTTCGGCGGTACTAGGGTTCGGCTGTACACACTCCGCTGAATCGGAGTTCGGCTGTACCAGCGTTCGGCGGTACAGAATGACGAAGGCCCGAAGCAAAACTGCTCCGGGCCTTCGACAATTCTACAGGCACTGTTACAATTAATACGACCACAAATCGTGTTCGAAATTGAAGATCTCCTGTCTGATTTTATCGGCTTCCAGCAACATGTCAACGCCCGTAACGTACTCCTGCAAACGGCGGTCGTGTACGTTTGATTCTTTGAAAATGTAGCTGGAGAAATAACGCATTTCAAGCAGACCTTCCCAAGTCATTGGTGCTGCATCGTTGCCGAAAGTGAACACACGTTCGTGTGCCAGCATCTTTCTTGCATCCGGATAATACACCCAGAACATTGGTTGTTCGTATTTGAAGTTGCCGTTATCGTCTTTTACATCGAGCAACGGCGCAATGCCGAGGATACGCACCTGAAGGGTAGAGGTTTCTTCATCGAAGAACCAGACTTCCTTGAGGCGGAAACGCTTGACGTCTTCCGGGTTCAGTTCGTTGCGAACGACCTGGATGCTCTCCTGATAAGTCACCGGATCGAAGGTGATGACCGTATCAATGGTAGCGCCCATGGAAGAAACTTCTTCCGGCGTCAGCTTGCTCGAAAATTTGTCGTCTTCTGTACCGTACACGGTCAATTCGCCCGATTCAGCAGCCTCCATCAAAATGGTGAAGAAAGGACGCTCCGGGTAAGCGAATGGCAGGTTCATTTTCTCACGGATGTCGAGTACGCGCCAGATGCGTTTTTCCCAGAAAATATCCGCTTCGCGCACGTGGTCGTAAGGCAATACGCGCTTATCGAGCGTAGTGCGTTTTTCTACGATATCATCAAGAGGTCTGGCAGTATCCTCTTCAGTATCGCCGGATTCGGTCATAATGATGTTATCCGGCGTTTGAGCTGTTAATGGCGCTGCTGCAAAAATTGTCAGCAACAGGAATAAGCATAGCAGTCTCAGCGCAATTTTCATGGACTTGGTATTTGTGTGTGTGTATTAAAGTGTAAAAGTGCACAGGTTAAACGGTGTAACCAAGTGCACTATTACACTTTAACTTATGAAAATTTGACTTACTTGATTGTGAAGACCATTGAGTTGATTTCACGACCGGCCTGATCACCCGGACATTTCGCTTTTACGTTCTCAAAGTAGTAAATATCGCCTGGTTTTGCGCGGGAAACCAATTCACGGGCGCGATCGTTGTAGCGCGCTCCGGGGTTAACCACCGGCACAGCATCCTGACGCTTCGGTACGTAAACTAAGTTAAAGCCCTGGATCACGCAAACCGCTTCAAAGTCGAAGTTGTCGAGGAATGCGCCAACACCGCCCTGTGCTTTGAATTCGCCGGTACCCATGCCACCGCCGGAGCTTTTGCTCAACCGGGCAACCGGGTCAGGAATCCGCTTCACACGGAAATTGAAACGGCTGTTGGTAAGTCCGCCGCCGGATACGCTGATGTTTGCTTCTCCTGGCTGGCTAACCGTAGCGGTGTATTTGCCATTGCCGCCGCGCAGGTTAATCCCGGCTCCGCTGGCGCTTACCCGGAGGTCGTTACTGGACACACCGGCCGCAGCAACAGAAATCGGGTTATCAACGCCAATGTACAGTACATTCATTTTATCCGCAGATACAGTGACGCTGCGACGGCCAACTTCGTACTCAAACTCTTTGGAGTAAGTCTCCGCTTTTTGAGTGGTCGGGTTGGTCAAAGTAATGTCAACCTTGTATTTCTGTACCCCCGTAGAATTGGTAGAAGTGGTGTATTTTGCAATACCGTTTTCTACTTTCTGTGGCGATCCGTTTACGCGGATAGACATGTTTTCGTAAACCGACTTGGAAGATGCACCAACCGTAACTTCTGCTTCAAATTGCTCACCGGAAATGACGTAAGCCTTTTTTGCGGAAGCAATTGGAATAAACGCATCTACTTTGAACGTTTGCTTACCAACCTGATCAGAAAGGAAGTTCAACACAGCTGCTTCGGAGCTTTTCATATCATTCTGGAATTTCCGCATGATGGGAAATACCGAAGCAAGCGGCATGTGGTTGAAGGTAAAGGCAGACCAGTTTGGTCGTTTAGGCTTTGCATTTTCCCATTCATCGCTAACAGAAAGCTGGATTCTTTTTTCCAGATCCGCCAGAGAAGCTTCATCAATACCTGTGCCTTCTGCACCTTTCAGTTTATTCACGATCGCGGTGATTTTCGCACGGTCGGCAAGAATGCGCGCCTTGAGTTCTTCACCCTTGCCTTCTTCGACAAGTACGCGGGTCGTTACATCCTTATTCTTGTATCCTTTCGGAAAACCAGGATGGTCTTTATCGTCTGCGGGGTAGTAACCATCGGTTTCTTTTACCATCCCTTCGCGCAGATCGTCTACATAAGTATGAAATTCTTTAGAGATAACACTTACCTCTTTGGCAGCATCCACCAACTTTTGGTATTTGGATAAATCCTGCTCGGCATTTTTCGACAGTACGTCAAATGTGCTTGCATTAGAAGTATCGAAAACGTTGTTGCTACCGGTGATACCTCGATCAATCAAGAAGAAGGCATTGATGATCTCAGCCGATACGTTCAGTGCAAGCATTGCTGTAAGCACCAAATACATCAAGTTGATCATCAATTGCCTGGGTTCCTTTGGAATAGACATGTTCCCTCAGATTTAAAAGTTAAAAAAACCGGGATCCGGCAGGCAATTAGTGTTTCACGTTTGCCATGGCCGAAATAACGTTGCCATAAACCGAATTCAGCGAGCCGTAAATGTTGTTCAGCGAGCCGATGTTCTTGTTCAGGGCAGCCAGTTGATCTTTGTAGATCTTGGTGTCTTCCAAAGAATCACTCAGGTCAGCCATTGCTTCATTGAGTTTAGAGTAGAAGTTGCTCATGGCTTTGATCTGATCGCTCGTGCCGGAGAAGTCAACTTCCTGAAGGGCTTTGAGTGAAGACAAGCTTTTTGACATATTCTGCAACTCAGACAACATACCGCCCAATTGATTTTGTACGACTTCGCCATTCAGCGGTACGACTTTAGGCATTGGTTCGATGCTGTTGGCAGGTCCTGCTGCGAGTGGCGCAAGGTGTGCGTTGTAATCATCCAAACCAGGGTAAAGTTTGTGCCAGTAGTAGTCAGGCTCCGGAGGAAGGACACCCAACAAGAGGAAGATGCCTGCTTCTGTAAACATCCCTATCATCAACATTTCATTAGCGAATGACCAGGACAGAATTTTGAACAACGCACCAAGAAGTACGACGGCGGCGCCTGCGCCAATGATGAAATTTTTGAAACGCTTGAAGCCTTTGGTTTTAACGAAACTCATCGTCTGAAAAACGTTTAGAACTGGTTAAAAAATAAGATTTTTTTCTTGACAGGAGATCCGGCCTCAGCCAGATACTTCTCTATAATGCACGGGATACAAAAAGTTACACCCCCGTTGTAAAAAAATCAGGCGCTAGCCTTTAATAGTATAATACAATAAGGATACTGCCCCACCGGGCAATATCCTTATTGTATCAAAACCTGAATCAGAAATTAGAAATCATTAGCTGAACGGCCAAGGAAGGTCAGTGCGCAACGGAAACCGATGTAAGATTTCGTTGTATCCTGGTATTCCCAGTGGCGGGTGCCAGTTTGAAGGAAGTGCATTACATCTTTCCAGGAACCGCCACGGATAACTTTACGCTTGTAAGCTTCAGGATCGTCGTCCTTCGCATCGTAGCGGATATCCGGGTTGAGGTCGTGAATGAATGCATACGCATTTTCGTCGAAAGAGGAGCTTGTCCACTCAGAAACGTTACCGGCCATGTTGTAGAGGCCGTAGTCGTTCGGGAAATAAGCATCTGCTTTCACCGTGTACTGACCGCCATCTTCCGGATAGTTACCGCGGCCGGGTTTGAAGTTAGCCAGCAGGCAACCTTTAGCGTTGCGTACATAGTAACCACCCCAGGGGTAAGGCGCCAGATCGCGGCCACCGCGGGCTGCATATTCCCATTCGTGTTCCGTAGGCAGGCGGAAGTCTTCCGAATTAAGCCCATCTCCGCGCGTTTGCTGGTACGTGTTCCATAGCTTGGTTCGCCAGTAGCTGAACGCGTTGGCCATGTGCCAGTCAACACCCACAACGGGGTAGTCATCGAAAGCCGGGTGCCAGAAGTAGTTACGCGTCATTGGCTCATTGTAGGAATAAGCAAAGTCGCGTACCCAAACCAGTGTATCCGGATAGATGTTGACCTTTTTGCGGTTGATGAAAGAATTACGGGGAGATTTTCCCTGGTCGTGTGCAGCGCGCTGCCAATCGTACCATTCGTACTCGTACTCCAGTTTTTCCGTGTTCAATTCCAATTTACCGGCAAAACGGTCATCGCCCTGGTAATACAGATCGGCCAGCGTTTCATCGCTCCAATCAATTTCGTATTCCCAGTCAATACGTTGTTCGCCCGTTTCCTCATCCTCGATGAAATGATCGAGGTAAGAGTGAGCAAGGGAGTCTCTCACCCAATAAACGAACTGGCGATATTCGTTATTGGTGATTTCCGTGTCGTCCATGTAAAAGCCAGCAATAGAGATGGACTTGTTACGCTGAACAAATGTGTTGCTGACGTCCTGGTCGCTTGGGCCAATGTGGAGTGTTCCCGAAGGAACGTAGATCATCCCGAAAGGATTGATTCCTTTCCATGCCGGCCTGTCTAAAGCGCCGATCAATTGACCATTTTCCTTTCTGCCACATGCAACCGCGACAAGCACCAGCAATGCCAGCGCAATTTTGAGTAAGTTCTTCATGTTTACACCCAAGTTTTCCTTCAGAAAAAAGTACGGCTTTTTAAAACGCCGGTAAATATAGACTGTTTGAAAAATCTGACAAAGATTAATTTATCGTTTTCCGCAAGTTTAACATAAACTACCTGATCGAACCCCCAATCAAGGCATTTGATTTCGACTGGAAAGGGCTACAAAGAACGGGGATTATAGATAATCCGGGGCAATTTGCCCGCACCGATGGGTTTATTAAGATTGTAGCGCAATCCTACCTCATGAGAGCCGTTACTTACATCGCGTAAGCCTGACAAGGTCATATCGTAAGCATACATGAAGGTGGTTTTTTCGCTCAGGCGAAATCCTGCAAGGATAGCTGCTGCATCAATACTTTCACTATTGTATCCTCTTAACGAGACGCCTCCAAAAATATTGTCGTTGAATTTTGCTGTTAAGGAAAAATCTGTTTGCGTCTGAACGGCATCTGACCGCACCAGCACAGAGGGGTGCAGGGAAAGTTTCCGGCTGATCTCCAAATGGTAAGAAAAGGTAAAAAAGAAGTGCCGGTTTTGTTGTAACAGGATACTCGGCAAGGCAGCATTACTTTCGGTCAGATTTTTGACCGACAGCCCCGCCTCCCACTTTTCAGACTGAAAATATACGCCGGCATGCACTACGGGCGCAATGGCGCTTTCACGTCCCAGTGGCAATAAGTCGTCCATGTGGTCAAACACGCCCGGTTCGTCGTATATGCCGCCCGGGGTTCGCAGTTTGGCGCCATCTAAGGAGCGCTGGACAATTCCGCCTCCAAGGCCAATGGAAAAAATGCTGCTGCCCAGGTTGAGTTGATAATTGTAGGCCAGTTCGGCAGTCGTCATTTGTTCAGCGCCGAGCACATCGTTTTCAATATTCAGCCCAACGCCCCCGCCAATATAATACAAAGGCGTGTGCACGTTCAGGTTTTGGCTGACCGGCGCCCCCTGGAGGTTCGTCCACTGTTTGCGGAACAGCACCGTTGCACTGAGGGAATGGTCTAATCCTGCGTAAGCTGGATTCCAATGCAATGGATTCCAGGTGTACAGGGTATATTGCGCTGCATGCTGGCACAATGCCGGGGCAATGGAAAACAGGAGGAACCCAATTGTAAGTGTCCGTATTTTCATAGCTGTTGTGTGTTGACGACAGGGATGCCGAATGTCATGGTGCAATATAGTTATTACCCTCGTTTAAGTCCGCCTAAATATAGGCATCTTTCCATTATTTTTCCATGATGTGCCGTGTTAAGGCGTCAATGCCGACAAAAACAGTCAGCCAGTAGACATTATAGCGGATAACGCAGCGCCCGGATAATCATTGTGCAGCGTCCAGCCTGACCTCTACTTCCGTTGTTCGTTCGTCGCGCAACAACTTGACGCGCACCGTATCTCCCGGATTATATTTTTCCAGTTCAAGATAAAGGTCGTTGTTTGACGTGACCGTTTCGTTGTTGATGCCCACAATAATATCGCCCAAACGAATTGTACCGGACCGGTCGCGGTAGGTTGGCAGGATGCCTGCCCGATCAGCTGCACTATTTTTTATCACATCCAGAACTAAAGCGCCTTTCAACCCCAGCCTTTGTACGATTTGTTGGCGCGCCAGTTCCACGCCGAGACTTGGGCGTTTGACCTTGCCGTATTGGATCAGCTCTGGCACAACCCAGCGCACAACGTCCACAGGAATGGAAAACCCAATGCCCGCCGAAGCGCCCGAAGGACTGTAAATAGCTGTGTTGACGCCGATCAGCTTACCGGAAGAATTGAGCAGCGGCCCCCCGGAGTTTCCGGGATTAATGGCCGCATCCGTTTGGATGACATCCCGGATAGGAATGCCGGCTACGGATTCAATTTCCCGGCCAAGGGCACTGACAATACCGGTGGTCAGGGTTTGGTCAAGTCCAAACGGATTCCCGATGGCGTAGACCGATTGCCCAACGCGCAGGTTTTCAGACACCCCCACCGGAATCGGGCGGAGTTTGCTGGCCGCGATGTCAATTTTGAGCACAGCCAAATCTTTTTCGGGCGCAACGCCTACTAATTTAGCCGGCCAAACCGAGCGATCCGACAGGGTAACCTGAGCTTTGTCGGCTCCCTGAATCACGTGATAGTTGGTGACGATATGCCCTTTGTTGTCCCAAACAAAGGCAGAGCCGGTACCGCGCTGGATTTCCGTCACATCACGGGTAAAGTAGTCGAGCCGTACATTGGTGGTCGTGATGAAACAGACCGATGGCGCTGCTTCTTCAAATAACCTGATCGTGGCCAGTTCGGCTGCATTCAGGTTGTTGTCAGGTTCAACAGTCTGGGCGCCTTCGGGTTCACCCTGTAGTGTTGCGGTTGCCGAAGCCACGCCTTCTTCGGCATGGCCTTCTCTTCCTTTCCAGGCCACGCCGGCAAAAAAAGCACCACCCAGAAGGAGCACGCCTATTAATATGCGCAGATTGGATGCTTTGAGCATTGTTATAAGATGTTAGATTTTAGATATTAGATTTTAGATTACGTTTTACGGTTTTTCTTTTTGGCTGCCGGAAACAGCACATTGTTCAAAATCAACCGGTAACCGGGTGAATTGGGATGTAAATTCAAATCAGTGGGTGGATCGTGAACAAAATGCCGATAATCCTCGGGGTCGTGCCCACCGTAGAACGTCCAGAACCCCATCCCGAAGGTACCATGTATATAACGCGACTCATAAGCCGGTTTATTTTCACCGAGCACGAGCACTTCCGGCTTGATGGTTTGTTTGCGGAAAGCAGTAGATTGGCCCATGAACCCTTTCACCGTGCGGGTATGATTCTGGGTAAGCATCGTCGGAACGGGATCCCATTTGGCTGAAAAATCAAACAAGGTGAAATAATCCTGCTCCGGCATTACGTTGCGTCCTTCATTGTGGTCAACGGATGAATGCTCGTATTCCAACGGATTTTTGACCAGTTCAAAATTCTGGAAGGCGAATGTTTTGCTGAAATCTAATTTTTCCTGCGCCCTCGGATCTGCAGGGTCGCCGTCGTACATCTGCGCACAAATATCTGTTCCTTCGGCGGCAAGGGCAATATCGTAGGTATCCGTGGCGGAACACATAGCAAACATAAACCCGCCGCCGCCGACGTATTCTTTGATTTTTTTGGCAACCGCCAATTTCATCATAGAAACCTTATTGAAACCCAGACTTTTGGCAAGTTCTTCCATTTTGCGCACATGCTCCCGGTACCAGGGCTGTCCATTGTAATTGCGGTAAAAGCGCCCGTACTGGCCGGTAAAATCTTCATGGTGCAGGTGCAGCCAGTCGTATTTTGCCAATTGCTCTGTCATTACTTCCGTGTCATAAACCACTTCGTAGGGAATTTCAGCGTAAGTTAAGACCAGCGTCACCGCGTCGTCCCAGGGCTGCAATTTGTTTCCCTTTTCATCTTCATCGGGGGTATAAACGGCAATTTTAGGTGCCACCTCCAATTTCACCGCTTCCATGTTTACTTCCGGATTTGAAATTTCGTCACGGATCCGGTTAAACTGCGCATCCGGGATAATTTCATAGCTCACGCCCCGGGTCAGGCACTCTCGTTCGTACTCTTTGGTGTGGGGAAACGCGAAACTCCCGCCGCGGTAATTGAGCAACCACCAGGCTTCCTGGCCTTTGCTCAGCACCCAATAGGTGATGCCGTAGGCCTTGAGGTGGTCCTTTTGCGTTTTTTCATCCATCGGCAGCAGGATATAAGCGGCCCGTACCGGAAGGAGGAAACTGAGGAACAAAATGGTAACTACAAACAGTCGTCTCATCTTTTGACAAAATTAGGATTGCTGAAAAGCCATGCAATATTATGAAATAACGAATAAGCATGCAATTTGGATGCTCACCGCGCGTTTTTTTCGTTCCTTTGGTCGTGTTCTTTCGTAGATAACCGATACCTGGCATCCGAACAGTAACAGAAACAACTCACTAACAAGGTCTTATATTTTAAATGCCACGATCTGCCATCTAAAGTCTTCCTAAGTGAACGTATTAAACACCATTGCGCGTCTGTTGTTGCTTTTTTTGATTGTTTGCGCTTCTGCTTCTTTCCATCCATGGGGCAGCGCAAAAGCGGCCTACCGTCACCATTTCAAGGGGACGGTCAATTTTGCTGAAGGCCAGTACAGCCGCGCCGAAGGCCATTTCCGCAAAGCTTATGCCATTTTGCCCGACAACTACACTTTTGCATTGTCCCTGTCAGCTTGTCTGGGAAGAAACGGCAACCCGACCGAAGCCCTGCAAATTTTGCAGAAAAGCACCAACAGTCTCAGGCGGGAAGACCGCGAGTATACGCAAAAAAAAGTGATGCGCTATTTTGTGGAGGGGGTGATTCGCTGTTATGGCAAACGGTATGACCTCGCCATCGCTCCTTTTAAAAAAAGCATTGAGCTCCAGGAGCCCCTGGGCAACCGCAAGTTATTGAGCACTTTTCACAATGCGCTGGGCTACGCCACCTTATTTAATCAGGGCATGGGCGCCCACCGCAGCGCAAAACAGGCGCCGCATTACCACGTTGGCAAACGCGACATGGTGCGGGCGGCCGCCTATTTTGAAAATGCCATTCAATACAACCCGGCCAATACCGTCGCGCTTAGCAACTACCAGATGCTGGCCGACACGCTGGGGCTGACCGCCGGAACAGGTGAAGCGCTGCCTGAGGTAAAAGAACCCGCGGGCGATTACATCCCCAATATGCCAGGCAGTATTCTGGAGCTGACGAAATTGACGGAAACGGATGAACTGCTGCTGATGCTCGACATTTCGGGTTCAATGGTGATGGAAAAGGTGATTTGTATGGGTGTCACCCGGTTTGAAACCATGCGCAGTACCATGCTGGATTTGCTGGACAGCATTCCGGCCCGCCTGCCAATGGGGATTGGCACTATTGGCGGCGATTGCGGCACCACACCAAAGTTGTGGCACCGCACCGGAAGCATCACCCGCCCAGATCTGCAAACGGCGCTCGAATTTTTAGTACCCGACGGCACCACGCCCCTGCTCACCATCTTAGAAGCGTCCCCGATTCTGTTTTCGGATAGCACGACGACGCACAAAACCATTTTTTTGGTAAGCGACGGCGCCAATGTTTGCCGGGCAAGCGGGTTGGATATTTGCGAATGGGCCGCCCGGATTGCGCAAAAAAACGTGACGATTCATATCCTTACGTTTCTGGACGCCAACCTGAACAATACGGAAGCGTTTACCGAATATACCTGTTTGGCGGACAACACCGGCGGGCGGGTCATTTACATTGATAATTACCGTTGCCGCTTAGCCCCGTTTGCGTTTAGTTTGGTGGAATCTTTCCAGTTTCTGGCGCCGGAACTAAAGCGGGTTGAGTGCGGAGGGCCTGCTGTTGAGGCGCTGTGGGCAATTTTCCCTGAGTAATGTCTGAGCTTTTATAGTCCGATAGCTGCGTTACGCTCAACCCCAAAAGCGGTCATGTACGCGAGTATACTCCCGCTTTTGGGGTCTTCGCGTGCCTTGCTCTCAAACTCTAAAAGCTCAGACCACAACAAATCAGACAGAGACTAAATAACAAAAAATAGATTTACCTTTGCCGCGCGATTCACGCAACCTATTGACGGGGGCAGGCGTTTTACCGTTCTTAATCAACAGAAAATATGGATATTCTTGTTATTACAGGCCAATTGATCCTGAGCTTGTCGTTGTTGGTGGTTTTGCACGAGTTGGGCCATTTCATTCCTGCCAGGCTTTTCAAAACACGGGTAGAAAAATTCTACCTGTTTTTTGATGTCAAATTCGCCTTGCTGAAGAAAAAAATCGGAGAAACGGAATACGGTATTGGCTGGCTGCCGCTGGGTGGTTATGTCAAAATATCGGGCATGATAGACGAAAGTATGGATAAGGAGCAAATGAAAAAAGACCCGGAACCCTGGGAATTTCGCTCTAAACCAGCCTGGCAACGCCTGATTATTATGCTGGGTGGCGTCACGGTCAACTTCATCCTTGGCTTTTTTCTGTATGGGATGGTGCTATGGGTTTGGGGCGAAGATTATATCCCTGCTGAAAACGCCCGTTACGGTATTTATGTAGACGAACTGGGAGCAGACCTCGGTTTGCAGGACGGCGATCAGGTACTCAAAGTTGGAGAAAAACCGCTTACCAAATTGAGCGACCGGGAGGTTGTCCGGGAAATCATCATCAATAACGTGACCAACCTGACAGTAAAACGCGGTTCGGAAACCCGCCTTTTGCCCGTTGACGAAGGGTATGCTTCTGTTTTGTCGAGTTATGAAAACAAAGGGAAGTTGTTGTTCGGAGCGCGGGTACCTTTCATTGTTGAAGCCACTGCGGATGACAGTCCTGCAGCTAAAGCCGGCTTGAAGATCGAAGACCGTATTGTCGGCGTCAACGGCGCCCCGACTGAATATTTTCACGAATTTCAACGCTTAGTGCGTGATCAATACAAAGGCAAGGATGTTACTTTGTCTGTCCTTCGCGGCAATGATACGTTATCGGTTCCGATCACGATTACCGAAGAAGGAAAAATTGGCGCCTACGCGCGCACAGCCAGTTTGATTCTCGGCGCTAAAAATCAGGCATACACGTTGGGAGAAGCCATGCCTGCGGGTGTAACGAAAGGCTTAGGTTTCCTGAATGACCAACTGAAAGCGTTTGGCAAAATGTTCAAAGGCGAAATCAAAGTTTCGGAAAGTCTGGGCGGCATTGGCTCCATCGGATCCATGTTTGGCACGGAATGGGTTTGGCAGCGTTTCTGGACCATGACGGCCATCTTGTCCCTCATTCTTGCATTCATGAACCTGTTGCCAATTCCGGCGCTCGATGGAGGCCACGTGATGTTTTTGCTGATTGAAGCCATCACCGGTCGCAAACTCAGCGATAAGTTTATGGAATGGGCCACGACCATCGGCTTGATTCTTGTTCTGGGCTTGGTGCTGTATGCCAACGGATTAGATATCTTCAGAGGAATTCAGGCATGGCTGAAGTAAATTATTTTGAGTTTTTTGGGTTGCCGGAGTCGCTTGATCTGGATGAAGCGGCGCTGAAACGCCGTTTCTACGAGCAGAGTAAAAAATTCCACCCCGATTTTTATACGCTGGAATCGCCGGAGAAGCAGGCTGAAATATTGGAATTGTCTACGATCAACAACGAAGCCTGGCGCACCTTGTCCAATTTTGACAGCCGCCTGAAATACCTGCTCGAGCTGAAAGGACAACTTGGCGAAGAAGGAACGAATGTGCTGCCTCAGGAGTTTTTGATGGAAATGATGGACATCAACGAGGCAGCTATGGAGCTGGAGTTTGAGTTTGACCCGGACCGCTACGCCGCTTTATTGGATCAACTGGCGCAACAGGAACGCGATTTGCAGGCTGAACTGACCGAATCATTGGTTTCAGGGAGCGACGAAGCCAGCCAATTCGCGGCGATGAAAGATTATCACTTAAAAAAAAGATATTTGTTGCGCATCAAAGAAAGTTTATCTAAATTTGCCGTCCCAAAAGGATAATTGGCCTGGAAGCAGGTGGTGCTGATTGGGATCAAAGCGGCAAATGTTTTGAAATTTTGATGCCGAACAGCGTTTGGCGGTACAAGTACAAGCCGAAGTGGCGGAATGGTAGACGCGCTGGATTCAAAATCCAGTATTCGCAAGAATGTGTGGGTTCGAGTCCCACCTTCGGTACCAAAAAGCTTCAAAAAAATTTTGGAGCTGTTTTGAATCTTTTACATTTGCAATCGCTTAGCCGAAATGGCGGAATTGGTAGACGCGCACGTTTCAGGGGCGTGTGTCCTTACGGGCGTGGGGGTTCGACTCCCCCTTTCGGCACTTAAAGCCTGGTAGTTTTTACGAACTATCAGGCTTTTTTTATTACCGCTCGCGCGTAGGCGGTAGCTGAGCGAAGTCGAAGCTCCGCTTCGCGTGTACTATTCTTGCGGGCTTCGCCCGATTTTGGGGTCTGCCGGCTAAAGCCAGCGACCACAAGCACATCAGGCTTTTTCTTCCGTTCGTCGGAAAAGTCCACCTTGCATACCCATAATTTGGGTTATATTTGCCCGGTTTCCCAATAGACAACAAAAAACTTAACCTGTAAAGATATGCTCGTCTTTTTCCTCGTTTCCTACCTGCTGTTGAGCGCTGGTTTGTACTTCATTTTCAAAAAAGCCAACGTTGATGCCTGGAAAGCGCTGGTTCCCGGTTGGAATTTTGCCATTTGGTGCGAATTGATTGGCCGTAAAAGCCATTTTGCGCTTTGGTTGCTGTTCCCCGTCGTGAACATTTTCATCTACGCCGGAATGTGCGTGGACATGGCCCGGTCGTTTAAAAACTACGGGTTTGGGCACAGTGTGCTGGCGGTTATTTTTTCGCCGTTCTACTTCCTCTACCTTGGCCTGAGCGCAAAAGAAGTTTACGACGGCCCGACGCTTGAAAAAGAACGCGCTTACCAGGAAAAAATAGAAGCTGCGAAAAAAGCGGAGAACAACCGGTTGGTTGAAAAATTGGCAAAGGAAAGCCCTTACCAAAAATCAGGCTTCCGCGAATGGACAGAGGCCATCGTGTTTGCTGTATTTGCCGCCACGTTCATCCGCATGTTCCTCATCGAAGCTTATGTGATTCCGACCTCTTCGATGGAAGGATCGCTTTTGGTGGGCGATTTTCTGTTTGTGAGCAAGGCCCATTACGGCATCCGGATGCCGCAAACCATCGCTATGCTGCCGTTGCTGCACAACCGCATTCCGGTGGTTGGCGGCGAGTCGTATCTCGAAAAACCCAGCCTGCCCTACACCCGGCTGAAAGCGTTGGAAAGCGTAGACCGCAACGAGCCGGTGGTCTTCAATTACCCGGAAGGCGACAGCGTTTATGTGTTTCCGAACCGAACCTGGAGCATCCACGATTTCCGGCGCGGTATGATGGACCGGGCTTCCTACGAAGCCATCCGGAGCGGCCAGGCGCCGTTGGTGACGCGGCCGATGGACAAAAAAGACCACTACATCAAGCGTTGTGTCGGGCAGCCGGGAGATTCCCTTCAGGTCATCAACCGCCAGTTGTATGTCAACGGGGAACCGGCTAAAGATTTGCGGTACATCCAGTTCCTGCACCACCTGCGTTCGCCAAGCGGCCCGATCAATGAACGGAATTTTTCTGATTGGGGAATCTCTCCGGAAGACGTTTTCCGCAGGGATCCCAACAACAACTCAATGCTGGTCGTGCTGAACCGCGATCAGATTGACAACATTAAAAAAATGGATCCGTCCATTCTGTTGGCGCCTTGCAAAAGTTATTCCATCACCATCCTGCCCGGCGGGAATTCGTCCCGACTAACGGCATTTGGCATTGACAATGCCAACATCATCCAGCAACAGGGCGCCAGCGTATTTGAAATGTACCTGACAGACGACGAAGCGGCCCAGGCTGCTAAAGACTCGCTGGTCCGGATTGCGCCATCTACCGGCCAGTTGTTCCCGCACGACCCGGTTCATTTCGCGACCTGGTCGCGCGACGATTACGGCCCGATCTGGGTGCCCAAAAAAGGCGTTACCGTGCAGATTTCGCCCCAAAACATTTCCCTGTATCGCCGGATCATCGGCGTTTACGAAGGCAACGAACTAAAAGAAACCAATGGCAAAATTTTCATCAACGGCGCCGAAGCCACTTCCTATACCTTCAAAATGGACTACTACTGGATGATGGGCGACAACCGCCACAACTCCGAAGACGCCCGGGTTTGGGGCTTCGTTCCGGAAGACCATATTGTGGGTAAACCGCTGTTTATCTGGTTCTCGCTCAAAGAAGGCGGCGGGAAAGGGATTAACTGGAAACGGATTTTTACGGGGGCGAATAAGATGTAAAAAACCGATTCTATTTTAACCATTTTTAATACTATTTTAACCCAACAGAACAAAACCGGATACTTGGAGGTTAATATAACGTCATACCGTTAAAAAGACTTCCTATGAGCAACTCCAAAGCAGCGTTGGAAAAGATCGAACCCATATTCGGGAGTTCGTTTACCCTGCGTCGTTTCACCGAAACTCAAAACCAGCCGTTCTGGCATTGCCATCCGGAATACGAAATCGTTTTCATCTCCAATGGCAAAGGGAAACGCCATATCGGCGACCACATTTCCTATTACGAAGACGGTGACCTCATTTTTTTGGGGCCCGACCTGCCGCATTTCAGCTTCACTCAGGGACTGAATGAAGAACACGTGGAGATTGTGGTGCAGATGAGAGGGGATTTTTTGGGCGCCGAGTTTCTGGGGCGCCCGGAAATGCAGGCAATCCAGCAATTGTTCGAACGTTCCAAACAAGGCCTGACTTTTCGGGGCGAGACCAAACGCTACATCGGACGGCTGTTGGAAGACATGGTGCCGCTGAACGGGTTTGACCGCCTGATGGCGCTGCTGCGCACCTTGCACCTGATGGCCACTTCAGACGAATATGAATTGCTGAACGTCAGTGGTTATGCCTTAGAGGTGAACGCCCAGGACCACGACCGCATGAAAACCATCTATGAATACGTGGAAGCGTTTTTTCGCGACGAGGTCAATTTAGACGAAGCGGCCCGGCGCATCAACATGACCACGCCTGCTTTTTGTCGCTATTTCAAGCGATTGACCGCCAAGACCTTCACCCAGTTTGTCAACGAGTTTCGGGTGGCGCATGCCTGCCGCCTGCTTTTCGATGAACACATCAGTATTGCCGGGGTGAGTTACGAAAGCGGGTTTAATAACCTGTCTCATTTCAACAAACAATTTCGGGAAATAACCGGAGTTAGCCCGCGGGAGTACCGTAAAAGCCGCATGATGATCGTTAATTAGTGTCTGTCTTTATAGTCCGATGACTTCGATTCCGCTCAGCCACCCCGGCTGCGTTATGCTCGGCCCCAAAAACGGTCTATCGTTTCGACTCCGCTCAACGACCGCCCATTTTTGGGGCCTTCGCATGCCTTGGTCTCGAACTCTAAAGAGCAGACACCGACTAAATGGACAGACACTAATTAGTTAACACAACTTTTCATACCTTTGTCGCCGCAAAAAAAAACATCACCATGAGGTATTTACTCTTATCCATTATTGTAGTGGTTAATTTATGGGCTTGCGGCAATGACGGCTCGTCCAAACAGGAAGTCACAGATATCCTGACCAAAAACGCCTGGCGTTGGGATGTTCAGGCCATCAGGGATAGCATGAACAAGCTCACTTTGGGTCAGTCGGAATTCGACGTCATTATGGCGGCACTCAAGCGAATGGAAACCGGCGTTTTTGAGTTTGGAAAAGATGGCACCCTCACGCTCACCATCCAGGGCGAACCAAGAGTTGGTAAATGGAGCCTGAGCGATGCAACAACTTTAATTATGGAGTTGCCAAATGTTGTGAATACACCAAACAAAATTGTTTCCATCGAACCGGGCCGGTTCATGCTGGGCTCGGACAAAACCCAGGGAATGTTTTTCCCCAAGATTTTTGTAGCGATGGAAGCCGGTTCAACGATCAGGCCGGATACGACAGGGACGATGACGCCCCAGCAAGATACAATGAAGTAAATTTGAATTGCCAAAGAGGCAGCTTCTGCGGACTCTCTTATGTCACGGAGTCTGAAGGAGGAAACATGAATTATGCGGATCAGGGGGCTTATGAACCTCTTCATGCCTTTTTCAGCGTATTTTATACCAATCAATAGTGTTTCAGAGAGTGTTCTGTGAAATAAGCGAACTCCACGAGACTCCTTTTTACTCTGCGAGACTCCGCGAAATTAGATAACGCAGAGTTGCACAGCGTAAAAAGGAGTTTCGCGGAGTCAGGTGTAAAGGCTCCGTGCACCTCCATGTTCTACTCCACGACATTAGAATTCACGGTTCATGAGACAAACAAATGATGAACCAGGCCATCCGACTCTAAAGACAGACACTAATTAACCCTTTTATAATCCTTGCTTTACACCTGATTTACAATCAGCAACGATCTTGTGCGCAATATTTAAATCACTGTCGCACGAATTGTTATGAAGCGGGAAATTGATATTGTTATACTCTCCGATGTCCATTTAGGAACCTACGGCTGCCATGCCCGGGAATTGCTGAATTACCTGAACAGCATTAAAGTCGAAACGCTGATCCTGAATGGCGATTTTGTGGATATGTGGCAATTCAACCGGCGTTATTTCCCCAAGGAGCACATGATGGTCATCCAGCGCGTGCTGAAAATGGCCGCTAAAGGTACCAAGGTTTATTACATCACCGGCAACCACGACGACGCGCTTCGGCGTTACAGCGATTTTTCTTCGGGCAATATCCACCTCCGCGACAAGCTCACCCTCCACCTGAAAGACAAAAAGTACTGGATTTTCCATGGGGACATTTTCGATGTTTTCATCAAATATTCGCCTTTCATTGCCAAATTAGGTGGCAAGGGCTACGACTGGCTCATCCTGATCAACCGCTTCGTCAACAAAATACGCGTTGCATTGGGCAAACCTCAAATGTCCTTTGCCGGCAAGGTGAAAGATCGCATGAAAGAGGCCATCAAATTCATCAGCGATTTTGAAGAGACGGCCATTTCGCTGGCAGCGGAACAGGGCTACGACTATGTCATTTGCGGCCATATTCACCGCCCCCAAATGCGGGAGGTACCCGTAAAAGACCAGGTGGTTACCTACCTGAATTCAGGCGATTGGGTCGAAAATCTGACGGCGCTTGAGTACCGCTGGGACCGTTGGACGATTTATCAATACGATGAATCGGAATATGCCCACGTCAATCCAAAATTACATGTCAAATCTTCCAAAGAACCGGAATCCGGATTTGAGGAATTGTTATCCAATAAGTTGAGTACGGACGAGTTGTTTGAACAAATTGTCAACCAACCGCTGGCCAAACGCCCGAGGAAAAAGTCGGCTGCCAAGGTTCCTGCCCCGTTGGAAGGGAAGGGGTGAGGAAGGGGAAGTTGCAAGGTGGCAAGAGGCAAATTTGCAAGGTGCAAGTTGGCAAATTGGCAAAAGGCAATACTTGCCAATTTGCACCTTGCCCTTTGCCAATTTGCCCCTTCACTCCCCTACCCTGCCAATAAAAATCAAATACTGCCAGACACCGGCATAAGCATTTCTGATATTTACGTTCGCCGGCAAATACAGGTTTTCCAGCACTGGCAGCAAATGGCCTTCCATACGCACGTGGTTCTTAGCCATGTGGCGCTTAAACCAAGGGAAAGGCGAATCAAAAAAATCCACTACTGCAATGATGCCGCCGGGTTTCAGATCCTGTTTCGCCTGGGCGATGAGCGCAGCCCACTGCGGGTTGATCATCGTCAGGGAATAAGAAAACAGGATGAGGTCAAACTTGCCTTGAAACGACAAGTTTGCTTCGCCGTAAGGCAGTTCCAGTAAGGTGATCCGGTCGGCCCACTGCGTGGTTCGCTTAGTTGAGCGTTCCAGCATATCGGCTGAAACATCCATTCCGGTCAGTCGGGCATTCGGGAAACGGAGGGCTAAACGCTTCAGGTTGTAACCCGTTCCGCAGCCGACTTCCAGCACCTCAAGCGCAGCATTTTGTTCCAAAACCGGCAATTCGCGGAGGATGCGCTTGCGGCCAAACAAAAACGTCCAGCGCGTGGCGTCGTAAATTTTCGATTGCAGGCGATAATAGCGCTGCATGGTTTGAGCCTGTTCGGTGACTCGTTCAGTTTGTAAAAGGTCCATTTTCGATTATTGTACAATCCCGAGGTATACGCTGGCATAAGTCCCCACGCGGTCGCGGCTATGCGTTTCCTGTGTTTTTTCTTTTTCAAAAACTACCGAGTCCAGCACAAAATCGGGAAAAAAGGTCACTTCTTCGGCAGCTGAACGCAACAGGATACGGGCGCCGGGTTTGCTGTTGGCAAGAATGAGCCGCCATTCTTCTTCCAGGGCGGCGTGGTCATTGGCGGCAAGCCAGTCCTGGTGATCCAGCAGCACAAAATGTGAATACTGGCCGGGATGCTGTTGCAAAAACCGGCTAATGGTGGTCGTGTGGGTTTCGATGTTGCGCGTTTGTCGGCGAATGGTTTCGAAATTGCCGCGCTGGAGATAGGAAGGGCAGCATTCTTCGGCATAGTGACCGTCGAAGTAGAGTCTCCAGAAATAATTATCGCTAACCGGCTGCTGCGTAAACACCCGGCGCAGGCATTCCTGCACAAACCCGGCAGCGCCCCGATCGTATTTTTCTACAAACAACAACTGCTGGCTGCGCGGCACCCCTACGAGGCACATCACAAAGTGGCGGTTGAGGGCCCATTCCATCAGGTTGTTCAGGATGCGTTTTTCAATTTGATAATACAAATCTGTTTGCCGATCCAAAGAGTCTGCTTCAAACAATTGCCGGATCTGGCGGTGCAGTTTTCGCTGTGCTTTCAGGTATTGACTGGTCATCCAGGCTAAAGAGCCGGAAGTGCTGTGGTGATAAAATGACTTACGCAGGCCTTTGCCTTCAAAAAAATGCAGGCTCCTGTCCCAGTATTGGCGGGCAAAATAGGGCATTGCTTCCCGCAATTGGGTGATGTACAAGGTTTCCGCTTCCGGGTGAACGCCTTTCCCAAAAAGTTTAAAAAGGTCTTCAAAATCCGCGCGTTCAAAAGCAGCTAATTTGAGCTCCAGCAGCGCGTTCTGACGCGGATTCATATCCACGCAATTGATTTTTGCCGGGCTGTCCAACAGGTAATCCAGCGCATTGCACCCGGCGCTGGTGATCATGACGACCTCACTGTCGGCTTTCAGTTCCAAGAGTTCACGATCGCAGCGGGGGTCTTCCCAGCAGGTATTGTAAACGAGGTTGTTGCCGTGGATTTTCCGAAAAGTCCAATCCCGTAATTGGTTGATTGCGCTCATCTTTGCCTGGTTTTAGTGCTTTTGGCAAAGGTAGAGCGGGAGCTTTCGGCAGCCCAGCGATGCAGATTATGAATAAGCTAAGTTTTTGTGAAGCGGGAGTTAGGTATGTTAATTTTGAAACAGTTCATTCCTTTCTAAACCGCCCCACATAATTATCATCGGCTTCCCCATCCCCATCCCAGTCCAGCGTAGCCCGAAAAATGGCTTCTTTGTCCATGAAATTAACCACATATTGGTACGTTGCCCTGGGTTCCACCATCATCAGCGTATCGCTGAAGGCATTCCAGATGCCGCGCGATTGTGTTCCGTCTGCTCCGGAAGTCGTGCGGTAGCGGTTGCCTGTTTCAAACTCCCAGAGGATGGGTTTTTCACGCAGGGTGGCTTCGTCAATTTGCAGGGTTTGTGCTGCAGCCAGGCTGTCTGTTATATGAATCGTAATCCCAACAGCGCGCCATTTGCCTGGCAATTCATCCTGAAGTGCAGCAGTAATATGGCTGTTATCCGGAGCTGTTCCGGAACAGGAAACGCATAAAACGAGCAAACTTACAAACAGGCAAAATCCAGCAATCAGCCTTGTGACAAGAGACATAAATAAAGTATTACAGGCCATCAATTACCACTTAATCTTTTGCGCAATGGCCTTGGGAATGGCACTTTTATGCACCATGACGCCCACCGTTTTCAGTCGGAAATAGCTCGATGACAAGTGCAGAAAACCTTTGTAAGGACTGATTTCTCCCCACGAGTTTTTGGTAAGGTAATACACCGTGCCAGTTTGGTCTTTAGCCGTACCTACTAAGTGCATCAGGTGGTCGTCGGTTGTCGCATAGCTTTCAAAGGCTTGCTGGCGCAGCGCCTGATCAACTTTGGTTTCCGCTCCTGGTTTTGAAAACAAATCGCTCCGACCAGCTTCTGCCGGAATGACTGCGATGCCCTCTTTGGCGCTGAAGCTTTTTTCGCTCACATCGCCATCCCAGGCAACCGTGTGGCCATTGGCGAGTGCGTAATCCACCACTGCCTGAAATTCGTCGAGCGGGAGGTTGTAGTAAGCACCGTTGGAATAGTTATCCGGCACTTCCACAATGCAGGCTTCGTAGAAAGGATGGTGTGTAAACGAGGTCAGGCTCACGTAATCATCCGGATTGAGGCCGAGGCTGTTGGCAAAATCTTTCGCCGTCCAGCTTTTGCCCTGGTGTTCAAATTTTTCCTGCGGTTGTCCCATATAGGCATCCAGAACGCCTTCGATGGCATCCGGCCATTTCGTGCTCACGCTTTTGCCATTCACGACCGCATCCAGCAGCCCTTTCATGGCGCTCTCCATTTCGCTGTGGTCGTGAACCGCGTCGTTGCTGCGCCGGCCAGAATATACCGCTTCCGGAACAATGCCCCCCATTTCAAAAGCCCGGATTACGTCGTGCGACAAACCACCCTGGCTAAAATTGGCTTTGCCCTGGCGCAGCACGTAATTGCGGGCTTTGTCTTTGTAAATCGTGCGCACTAAGTGCATTTCCGACAGGTCGTATTCGCCTTTGCCGAGGCGCAGAAGTTCCGATTCCAAATAAGAAACCGTGGTAAAGCTCCAGCAAGTACCCGTAGATTGCTGATTTTTAATGGCCGTGCATTTGGCCTGGCTGGCAGTGGTGAAGGTGTATTGGGCCAGGATGGCGCCAAAGCAGGCGATTTGAAAAAATACAAGTAAAATAATGCGGTTCATAAAAAAAGTGAGTTTAAGTCAGGTTTTAAAATGATGGTGTTTTACCATTGAAGGGCTTCGGGGGCCTTGTCATCATCGTATCAACGTCACATTCCCCTTCTTAAAATACGTCTCCCCGTTAAAACAGCGGACCTCTACGTAGTAGCCGTACACATCCGGCGTGAGCATTTTCCCTTTGAAGGTGCCATCCCAACCCTGGGTTTTTGAGGCGCTTTCAAAGACTTTTTCACCCCAGCGGTTGTAGATCGCAAAAAACACCTCGTCAATGGCGGCGCCCCGCACAAAAAGCACTTCGTTGAGGCCGTCGCCGTCGGGCGTGAATGCATTGGGCACAAAAATAAACGGTTCGCGGCATTCCGGATTAAAAACTGTGATTGTCACCGACCGGCGGTTGATGCACCCGCTGGGGTCGCGGATGGTCAGCTGGTAGGTGGTCGTTTCCAGCGGCGTTCCGATCGGGTTGAAAATGTCGTTCGCGTTCAGGGTTTCGGAAGGCTCCCAAAAATAAGTATAACCGGCATTTTCGGTGGCCTCTAATTGCACTTCCTCCCCGGCTGCAATGGTATCCGGTTGGGCAAGAATGGCCAACGGCGGCACAAAATTAAAAATATTGACTTCCAGCGTTTCTTCAGCGGTACAGCCTAAGGAGTTGGAAGCCTGCACGGAATAAAACGTCTGGTTCGCGGTTGGGCTGACCAAAGGCGTCGCAGTATTTGCACCGGAGATGATGGCGTTTTCGGGCGACCAGGCGTAAGTCAGCGGCTCGCCGGTCAGGTTGTTGACCGACAATTGAAGGGTGTCGCCAATGCAAATGGTCAGTAAATCGGCTGCGCTGATCCGCACGCCATTGCCGGTAACCTGCACACTGTCAACCACCTGGCAACCAAATTCGTCGGTCAGCTGTACATAAAAAACCGAAGGTCGGCCTGGTTGCACGCTCACTTCCGGTTCGGTGCTGAAAACAGGGAAAAGCGTTGGCGACTGCGACCAGGCGTAATCCAGTTCCTGAGGTCCATTGTTGTCGGCGTACAACAAAAAATCCCGCTCACAAATGACGGTGTCGGACGGCAGTTCATAAACGATGGCAGGCGTCACGGAAACGGTGACTTCCCGTTCCACCATGCACTGCCCGTTCACGCTTGATATTGCCGCCTGGTAGGTGGTTGTAGCTTCCGGACTCACCATCGGACTGGTTGCCGAAGGATCCTCGAAGTCATCAACAGGCGTCCATGCGTAAGTATAATTTTCATTGCCAAAAGCATTCAAAATGGCCGATTGCCCATAACATATCAACGTATCCGAAAGCTCAACCTCCAGCATTTCGATGTTGACTAATTGGCGGAGCGTATCGCGGCAGCCATCAGAAGAAACGAGCACCAGCGCCACATTCAGCATTGCACTTTCGGTCAGCGTCAGGGTTGGATTGGCAATATTCAACGCTGGGCCGTTGCCAAAAAACCAAAGCCGCTGAACAATGGTGCTTTGGGTATTCACCGACAGGTCATTGAATTGGACCAAAGCCGTATCCGTGCAACTCAGGTAAGACCAGTCGAAATCCACGGAGATTCCTGGTTCTGTGACGGTTATGGTACGGAACAACGTATCTGGGCAAGGCAGGAAAGAAGCCAGCGTCAACATCACCGTATAATCACCGGGGCCTGGGTAAGTATGAGACACGGCGGCTCCGGTTGCAGCAGCATTGGGCTGTTCCGGGTCGCCAAAATGCCAGTTGTAAAACGGCGCATTCACACTCGAACTCGAGAACTGAACCGTGTAACCACTGCATTGGGTAGAGGAAACAAACGCCAATTGGGAAGTGGTGTCAATGACCGTTACCGGAATAGAATCGGTGAGGCTGCACCCATGCTGGTTGGTGGCAGTCACCACAAAATAAGTCGTTCCAGGTTCGGTCGGTTGTACGATTGGCGTAGCGGTATTCCCCAACAAAACAATCTGATCCTGCGGCGACCACTGGTAGACCAGCGTATCAGCAGGATCAACATTCGTGGCCGCAATGGCGACGATATCCCCTTCGCATATCACCGGGAATTCGGACAGTTCAACATTTACGCCTAAGCCAGTTATCGTGACGCTGCCCGTTTTAAAACAGCCGTATTCATCGCGAAACAGGAGGTAATAAGGAGTTTGTCCCAAAGGCGTCACGGTCACCGTGTCCGTATCGGCAATCTGGTTGGTGAAATTTGGGTTCAGTGCCCAAAAATAAGTCCCCGGCACATTCGCGTTGGCGTCGAGCAATACCTGGGGCGAGCAGGTGGTTTCGTTTGAAGGCAGGTCCAGCACAATCGCTTCCGGTATAAAAACCAGCACCGAACGCTGGATGCTGCAAAAACCGGCTGCATCGGTGATGGTAACGAAATACGTGGTGGTGGTTTGCGGAAACGCCAGCGGATTGGGGGAAGCTGGGTCGTTTAAAGTTTCCGGAGGCGACCATTGATAGGTATAAGAGGCATCAAATATGCTGTTCAGGGTGATGCCCACCCCGGGGCAGATGGAAAAGCTATCCCGTTCAATAACTTCGTCTATCAGGTTCGCAAATATGGTTCGCTGGACGGTTGCTTTACAGCCGTTTTCAGCCGTGAGCGTCAGTACCAAATTGTATTCACCGCTGCTTGTGATGGCAAAAACCGGGTTTTGAATGGTGTCAGTTTGGCCGCCAGGCTCTAAATTCCAAAGCCATTCTATAATTTGGGAAACAGAATCTGTGCTCAGGTCGGTGACTTCCACCAGCAAAGAATCGGTACAGGCACCCAATTCGTAACTAAAGTCAGGCACAATGGAGCCTGGCTGCAGATAGATTTCCCGACGAAAAGTATCCTGGCATACTGTATTTGGATTCGCCACCAGAATCACTTCGTACAGCCCCGTATCTGAAAAAGTAAAGGTCACATCTTCCGTAAAAAAGACAGTCTCCGCAGCGCCCGGGTCGTTGAAATGCCAGACGTAGTTGTTTGCGGTCAAGCTTTGATTATCAAAATTCACGGTCAGGTCGCCGCATTGCAATTCCGGCGCAAAAAAAGCGGCAGTGGGTTGGCCGCACACGCCCACATTGTATTGAAAATCGCGCCGGGTTGTAGAAATCAACTGTCCGTTGCGGTATTCTTCGATGCAAATCCCGACGACAAATTGCCCGATGGTATTTGGCGTCCCCGTCAGCAGGCCGGTAAAAGGATCAATTTGCAGGACATCGCCGCCCGGAAAGCCATTGAGCATGTTGCTGACGCCATACGGGGGCGCGATCCAGGTGACCGGTGCGTAAGGCGGATTGTTCGGCGGCTGGGGCTGCGGCACGGCCGGTGATGCACCCGTCAGGGGCGCGCAAAGTCTATAAACGATGGAGTCGCCATCAGCGTCCGAAGCCGACTGGTCAAAGGAAATCGGCTCATTCACACAGATATACAAAGGCGGCCATTGCTGGAATTTGGGACTGGTATTGCATTCCAGCAGCGCTTGCTCTGAAATCGTCACCCCGTAGGTTGCGCCCGTTGCCAAGGGATTTACAATGTTAAGGATGGTCTGGTTCCGGCAGCAGCGCTGGTATGATAATTGATACCCACCGATAATGGGCGGCAAGGTAACCGTGGCGCGGTAAGTTGTGGTATGTACGCAAACATCGGGCGGCACGACAAAACACTCCCCGCTGAGCACCGGGCTCAGCGTATCGTTGTTGAGCAGCGGCACCAGGATGTTTTGCAACAGCATATTTTGGGCATTAAAAACCCCGATGGACGCCGGATCGTCGAAGAATGCGAGCGGATTGCCATAAAAACAATCCCGAAAAATAGTCAGGGTAATTTCGTACTGGTTGTTGCCCAGACAGGTATAATTCATTTCCCCGCCAACGATATGGGTGGCGGATAGTTTGGTATGGCTGAACAACACCAGGACAAACAGTAGGGTAAGCGCTCTCATTCATTTCGAAATTATGAGCAACCAAGATAGGAAGGGTGTGGGGATTATCCAAACCTACCTTATCTA
>JALHRK010000044.1 GCA_022841505.1 Saprospiraceae bacterium
GTTTTATACAAATGGCACAATCAAGGACAATACGGAAGGCAAATATCGCCTTCCGCGATCAATAACGAAAAATAGGCGGGGCATTTTATGCGGACTGGTATAATTGTAATGTCCGCAGCTCAGGAATCATGAATGATTAGCTTGCTTTTTTCGCAATTCCTGTGTACATTATGCACACATAAAAGAGGTGCTATGAAAAAAATAACTTTGTCCTTGCCCGAGGACTTGCTCAGCAGAAGCTGGGAATATGCAGAAAAGCACGGATCCAGTCTAAATGAACTCATCCGGACTTTATTGAGGCCGGTGGTAAGCCCTCCAGAGCAAGATCCTATCCAAAAATTAATCAACCACAGCCAGCGTCTGAGCATAAATACCCGGGACTGGAAGTGGGACAGATCAGCGCTTTATGACCGGGAAATATTATTGTAGGGTAAATATTGGCAAATCAGGAATTGGATTCCTGATTTGCCAATATTTCTCAACTATGACCTATCAATTTTCAGCTAGCACAAATGCCAAGAGCCACCCCGAAAACCCGGGATGGCTCTTGTTTATCGTTGAAAATGATGAAGCCTGATTCTACATCGAAGAGGCGCTCGCAGCAGCCTGAGCCGCTCCTACCCCGGTCAGTTTGACCTGAACGCTTTCGGGTCCGTAAACCACAATGGAAACGCGTTCATCCAGCGTTTTGCCCCCAATTTTTACCTCTTTTGCCAGAGCGGGTGCAAAAACTTTAAATTGGCCATCAATCACTTCAGATTTCAGGTTGTACCGTCCTACTTCTATCAGCGACTTGAGCATGGACTCAGATCCATTACTCAGTGTAATCGTCATCTGTACGCGCAGTAAGTCATTCTTCCACGTTTTCACTTCAGTAGGTGCATCCATTTCAAGTATGACCGCCTGGCTGCCTTGCAAGTTAAAGGACTTAACCAACACTTTTTCAACCTCTTGTGAGAGGCCGAAGGATGTTGTAAACAGCAGGAGGGTGAGCGTGTTGAAAGATTTGAAGATAGTCATATTACCTCCTTTTTTAATTAATTTCCGATAATATACGGTGATTGTTTCAGAAAATCAAACTTTTTAGCATCTTTTTCTTTTGACGACTACAATTTGAACAAGTTTAAACCAAAAAAAGTTACCAAACATTTCATTTTTCGGGAAGTAAATTGCGGCGGTTGCTCGCTTTACAGGGATCATTTTTCGGAAATTGCCGTCTTTTGACCGTCCCCGAAAAAAATGAACGTATTTTTACCCGTAGAACAGTTTTCAGCCTTGATTCTTAATCCTTCAAACAGCAAGATTTGTGGAAACCAAGTTCTTAGACCGCATCACCAAGTCCCTCAACAGCGAACCGCCCATGGCGGATTCGATGGATGAAATGCTCGACAAGATCATTCCCATGGTACGCCCCTGGAGCGAAGATCTTCGTGAGCTTGGAAATTACTTAGGCCGGCACTGGATCGAATTGCGGGACGACGAAACTTTCCACGAGCTGGTTCTGCACATCTTCAATGACGAGGGTGAATACCTTAAATCTACCGATGGTGAACTGACGCTGGGGCGCTGGCGTTTCATGGTCAACAAATTAGCTTTTGGGCCGCGGGTGTCCGTTTCCGACGACGATACGGACGTTGAAGAAGGAGCCGGGCAAGTGTTTGAACTGGCTTTTTTGGACAAAGAATTTTTTATCCTTCGCCGTTACGGAAACCCCCGCAAGTTTGAACGCCGCTATTTCGTGCTGGTCATCGAACCCATTGCCCGCAAAGTTGAATGGCGGGAAGCGATGGATTATTTGTATAACAAGTATCGGAACAACAATAGTTTTTACATTACAATGAGTGTCATTGTGCTTCTTATTATTCTGATTGTCATGTTGTTGTCTTAAATTCCTTCAACCCGGAAAATGGATTCTCTAACGCAACTCACCCTCGGCGCCGCAGTTGGCGAAGTCGTTCTTGGAAAAAAAGCAGGCAACCGCGCTATGGTGTGGGGCGCAATCGGCGGCACGATCCCTGATATGGACGTATTTGCCAATTTAGTCAGCGACGAAATCAGCGCGCTGGCTTTTCACCGGGCCATCACCCACTCGCTGTTTTTTGCGGCGGTGACCCCACTGCTGTTGGGCTGGCTCGTTAGCCGAATGGAGACCAAGCCCCCATTGCATTGGTGGAAATCAGCCGGCTTGGTGTGGGTGTCGTTATTTTTGCTCATCGGGGTCGGCAGTCTGCCCATGCCATTTTCGGCAGCGGACGCAGGAGCCATTGGATTTTCCGTGAGCACGGTGATTATGATTTTTCCGGTGACCGTCTTTCTGATCCGCCGCATGCGCAACCGCCCGGCAGACCCGGAACCCATCCGCTGGCAAGCCTGGGCGTGGCTGTTTTTCTGGGCCATCGTTACGCACCCTTTGCTCGATACCTGTACGACCTACGGCACGCAACTTTTCCAACCGTTTCACGACCACCGCGCCGCCATTGACAATATTTCTGTGGTAGATCCGCTCTACACCATTCCGTTCCTGATTTGCCTGATCCTCGCTTCCCGGCGGCAACGCGGCAGCAAGTGGCGGCTGCGCCTCAACTACCTCGGCATTGCCATCAGCAGTGCGTACATGTTGTTTACTTTTTACAACAAATACCGCGTCCATGAAATTTTTGAGCAGTCGCTGCAACGCGAAGGCATCGCATACCACCGCATGACGGTTTCGCCGTCCATTTTTAACAACATCCTCTGGCAGGGGCTTGCCGAAGGGGATACCGCCTATTACCACGGCATGTACTCCCTGCTCGACCGCGAGCCGCGCGTGCTTGAGTTTTCCACCATCCCGAAAGGGCACGACTTGCTTAACCCTTACGAAAATGACCGCGTTGCCGGCATTCTGAAATGGTTTTCCAACGGCTACTACACGGTGCTGGTTCATCCTGACGGCACGCTCCAGTTCAACGACCTGCGCTTTGGTGCGTTGGGAGAAACCTTCAAAAGCGAAAAGGATTTTGTGTTCCGATTTTTGCTGAAGGACGAAAATGGAGCGCTCAAAGCGGAACAAAACCGCGAGCGACCTCCTGATGCTGGTGAAGCTTTTCACCGGCTTTGGGAAAGGATTAAAGGGATATAACTGGCGGTGGCTGAGCGGAGTCGAAGCCCCGGTCAGCCACCAGCCCAATGAAGGACCATTTTTGGTCAATTTTTCACCATCTTTTTGAGTACGGTATGCGCTTTTTCGTTACTGACTTTAAGTACGTACAAACCGGCTGGCAGGGCAGAAATATCCATCTCCACACGCGCCCCATCAGCCATTTTTGCAGGGGTAACCGCTTGGCCGAGGGCGTCAAAGATTTGTAATTGCCAGGCTTCGCTTCCCTGGGGAGCCTGGAATTCAACGTTTAGGAGACCTTGAGCCGGTTGCGGGAAAAGCCGGATATTGCCTGCCAATGCGGCTGCTTCTCCGGAAGCCGACACCAACATTGGGTCGAAGCGGTACCATTGACCGTCTGCCGGGTTGCCTTGCAGCACATTGTTGAAAAGATTGACCAAATCTCCGTCGTCCTCCATGACTTCCACGCCCGGAGCGTCCGGCTCGCCAACAAGGTAATAGAGCGTTCCAAACTCGGTTAACGCTTCATTAAATTCATCAATAATTCCAATCAATGGCCCGCTCACAAAATCGAAAACCAGCATATTGTCTTCAATCGCACTGGGTCCGAAGCGGATTTCGATGACGCCGGAAGTTTCATACAACCAAAGTTGGAGGTTCACAAAAGAACTACTCGTTTGATTTTCATCCAGTTCATTGTAAAAACCCGCGTTTTGCCACTCTATCTTAAAGATGCGGTTGCCGGGGACGCCTTCTACCAAATAGACAATCTCTGATTCGGAGACGTCGTCGAGATAACCCCGGTCAATCAAATCTGCATCGTAAGTAAAGATCAGGGCGGTACTGCCCGACCCCGGAGGAGGCGCAAGCGCTGCGCCAAGGCCGGATGAAAAATCCAGTTCGGATATGGTGTCAGAGAACAGCGGGAAATCGAATCCGATCGGGATGATGTCTTCGGGGTCGTCCCAAGTCATACCATTGGTAATGGACGTGGCATTTTCCAAAGGAACGTAAGGCGCATTGCCATGACTGAAAGTGTACGGAGCATCCTGGCTTTGTGCGCTGAAACCATAGCAAGCAAAAGCGACCAAGAGCAGACAGTGTGTGAAGTCTTTTTTCATGTTTTAGATTTTTGGATGAGTAAAAGAGGTACCTAACCAGTCACTCCACTTTTTAGAATGGCAATTTATACAATTTTATGTATATGTAGTTGGAATTAAGCAAGCACAGCGATTTCAATTCAGGTTGTGCCTTTGCGGGATTGATGGCGACACCGACCGCGAAGCAAAAACCAAAGCCTGGATGATGAGGGCAATAATCACAATCAGAGCCGCTTCCAGCATGGTGAGCACTTTGGTACTGGCGAGCAGACGCAGGGAATCGTCGCGCATGGCCCGGCCAACATCAATCTGGACCTGGCTTAGTTGGGTGAGCTCGTTCAGGGTGATATCAAATAACCCAATCAGGCCGGCTCGCTCCTTTTCAAGCGGTTGCCGAAGTTGCACCGCTTCCAGCAGGCTTTTTTCCAAACGATTATAGTCTTTAAGCTCTTGTTTGAAAGCGCCAAGCAGTTGCCCTTCTGTTTTGACAAGATAAGTGGCTTCAAAATCGGCGATCAGGGTATCCATCGCTTTATTATGGCTTGCCACCTGCCGCAGGGCTTCAGCAGCTTCCAGGGTATCATGATGGTGGAGCTGGTGCTCCAGAATGAGGCGTTTCTGGTACAAATGATCGGTCAGGTGGAACACATACGTCGCAGGCAGAAGCCGGTCGTCGTAGATGGAACAAAAGGAATCGTTCATGCTGGCCATGCTGCTGCGTTCCCAATAGATGTTTACCAACACCAATAAACAGATGAGTGCCAATAAAAAAGCCAGCTTGAGCTTTGCCCGAATGCTGAAGATCCAATCCATGTGCTTTATTGGTTAGCGTAAATTTTTCTGTCCCAATATAAGCCTAAGAAAGGATTTTACCAAACTTTACCTTGTTTTGCGGGGACGTATTTCCTCATCACAAAAAAATTTGGCCTTGCCGTTACCGACAAGGCCAATGTGAATGCCCGACATTTCTTAAGATTGGCAGATCAAACGCCGGGTCATCATTCAAAGTGTACTTCACCAATTTGTCAACCGGTGCGACATGGTTTTCATAGCTTATTCTTCTTAGAAGTTCAAAGGTTAAAGGAGAAAGGCTTGTCCCGCCAGAGCGGGGTTAAAGGAGAAAGGAATCTGCTGCCTGATACACCAGCACATTCGCAAAAGAAAGTGATTGTTGCTGTGCATCAAGCGACCGGCCGCTGATGGCGCCTTCGGGAGGTTGGCTTTGGGCATGCAATGCCATGCCAATGCCGCGCACGAAAGCAGTGCGAGGATTTTTTTCATAAAAAAAGTCGGGTTGATTTCTACTGCAATATTAGCGGTAAGAAAAGGACTGTGCAATCACTTGCAAGGGGGGATTTTGTGCGGGCAAATTTGCCAATTTCTAAAAGAGATCACCCCATCTCCTGCAACAACTCCCTGACCACCACCGACATCTGGGGCCCTGCCTTTTCTACGGCAGCGATGACGTCTTCTACGGAAGTTTCCTGAATGGCTTCAATTGGGTAGCATTGATTGGAAATGACCGACACTACCCAAACGGGTAGGCTCATGTGGCGCGCCACCAGCACTTCGGGCACGGTAGACATGCCAACAACGTCGGCGCCGATGCGGTGCAGAAATTCGTATTCGGCAGGCGTTTCTAAGTTCGGGCCCTGCCAACCAAAGTAGACCCCTTCATGCGCACGAATGTTGTGCTTTTGGGCAATGGCCAAAGCCTTCGCATTAAGGGCGCGGTCGTAGGCGCCCAGCATATCGGGGAACCGAGGCCCAAGGCGCTCGTCGTTGGGCCCGCGCAGGGGGTTCTCCGGTTGGAGGTTAATGTGATCTTTGATAAAAACCAGGTCTCCGGCCTGATAAGCAATATTGAGGCCGCCGGCTGCATTGGAAAGGAGGAGGTGTTCGATCCCCAGAAATTTAAGCACCCGCACGGGGAAAGTCACCTGCTGCATCGAATAACCTTCGTAGTAGTGGAATCGGCCAGCCATGGCGACAACGGGTTTGCCCGCGAGCATACCAAAAATGAGTTTCCCTTTATGGCTTTGAACGGTAGAAACCGGGAAATGCGGAATTTGCCCATAAGGGATTTCCGCCACCTTTTCGATTTCATCGGAAAGGTGGCTCAGTCCCGTACCCAGAACAATGCCGTAACGCGGATGAAAATCCGTTTGTGTGCGCAGCCAGGCGCAAGCTTCCTGTATCTGATCGTAGAGTTCCATGCCGGCGCTACATGCTATCCAGCGCCTTCACAAAATAAGTCAGAAAAAACGGCAGCGCCACCCAAAACCACTCGGGCAATACCATCAGAAATACTATAATTGCGGCTAAGGAAGCCAGTGTCATCAACCAGTCAAAGGCAAAAGATTTGCTGTTGCTCATGTCAATCAGTTTTTTTGAATGGCAAAACTAAGGAAATTTTGAACTTTCCGGCAAAATGAACGCAGCTATCGGACGATAAAAACAGCCATACTTATTCCTTGATTCCCAGCTTCGCTTTAACCGCCGGCATCAGGTCATCAGCAGGTTGTGCAAAAAGGATGGCATTAAAGACGCTGCTGTCAAAAACCATCAGGTAGCCGCCGGCTTTGGCCGTCTCGTCAATGGCTTTGCGCGCTTTCTCAACGATGGGTTTCAGCAGTTCTGCCCTTTTGGCTTCCAATTGCTGTGAAATCTCCTGCTCGTATTTGCCGATTGAGGCCTGTTCTTTTTGAAGTTCTTCCTGTTTTTGCTGTTGCTGCAAAGGCGACAACGCGCCGGTTTGCACCTCCTCAACGGCTTTGAGGTATTTAGCCTGGAACGCTTTGGCCATTTCTTCGCCTTTCGCTACCAATTGTTTTTGGAGGGTCTCCAGTTCTTTATCCGCCGCATCCGTTTCGGGCATGACAGACAATAAGGTACCAAAATTCAGGTGGCCGTATTTTTGGGCCTGGGTAGTAACAACGCCTGTCAACAGCAGGGCCAGAAACAAAGTGATTTTTTTCATCAGTATGCTTTTTTTAAATTGGACGCAAATCTAAGAGAATAGATTCAAGATGGTAGATGAAAGATGTAAGATACTAGATTTGAGACATTAGATTCAAGATGAAAGATCATGGGATAACAAAATCGGTTCTCTGTCTTCCAATGTCTACCATCTTATGTCTAATATCTTACATCTTATGTCTACTTATAGTACTTGCTAAAAAACTCCGGCAAATGTCGAAGCGCTGCCATTTCGCGGTAGTTGGTCATCGCTTCGGTCGCCGGGTAGCCAAAATAGCTTTTCCCGCCTTCCAGGTCTTTGGAGACGCCCGACTTGGCCAGCACGACTGCTTTATCTCCTATTTTCAGGTTCTGTGCAATACCGACCTGACCAAACAGCACCACTCCGTCGCCCAGCGTGGTATTGCCGGCAACGCCCACCTGGCCCGCCAGCAGACAGTTTTTGCCAATGACCGCATCGTGCCCGATGTGTACCTGGCTGTCTAATTTTGTGCCGGCGCCAATGACCGTATCGCCTGAAACGCCTTTATTGATGGTGCAACCGGCGCCGATTTCCACCCGATCTTCCAGCACCACCCGGCCCCCCGAACGCCAGCGCTCGTATCCGGCTTCGGTTTTTTTAAAATAAAAAGCGTCCGTGCCGATGATGGCGCCCGACTGAATGACCACCTCATCGCCGATCACGGTGTGTTCCGCAATGGTCACATTTGCCTGGATATGGCAGTTGCGGCCTATTTTTACGTGATGCCCGATGACAACATTGGGTTCGATGATCGCGGTAGGGTCAATCTCAGCAGTATCGCTGATGGCAGCGGTCAAAGGCCGGAAAGGGCGATGTTCGAGTACGAGGCCGTTGTAAGCCGCAAAAGGATCGCTGCACAACAGGAGCGCCTTGCCCGGCGGACATTCTGCCACTTCGTTGAGGAGGATGATGGTCGCCGCCGAATTCAGCGACTTGGAAAAATATTTTTTTACATCTACGAACGTGATGTCGCCAGGCTCTACTTTGTGAATTTCGTTGATGCCGGTAGCCATCAGGCTCGCATCGCCGATCAGCTCCGCGCCAATTTTTTTCGCAAGCTCCGAAACGGGAATAGGAAGCGCAAACTTCATAAAATATGATTTTAATATTCAGGCATTTAACATTACTGGAAGTGCTCCCGGACAGAAGCTGCAATGGCTTCCATTTCCGCAGGGCTGAAGCTGAGGGGCGTGTTGGTAAAAAGCATGTCCCGAACGGTTTGAAACGGGATCAAATGGACATGTGCATGGGGTACTTCATCGCCCACAACGGCCACGCCTACGCGATTGCAGGGAATTGCAGATTTTATGGCAATTGCCACGCGCTTTGCAAAACGCATCAACCCGGAGAGGGTTTCATCGTCTAAGTCGAAATAGTAGTCAATTTCCTGTTTTGGGATCACCAGCGTATGCCCTTTGTGCAGGGGCCGAATGTCGAGAAAGGCCAGGTATTCCGGCGTTTCCGCAATTTTGTAGCAGGGGATTTCTCCATTTACAATTTTGGTAAAAATACTTGCCATGTCCAGACAATTAACCGGCACTCAACCGGCTAAGGCGTTCTCTCGCCGGAAGCCGGTTGGGTTACCGCACACAGTTAAGATTGAAAAAATATATCAACGATTTCAAACTCCATTTTACCGCCCGGGGTGTCAACTGTGGCGATGTCCCCGATCGTTTTTCCCAGCAATCCCTGCCCGATGGGCGAGCCCACGGAGATTTTTTTTGCTTTTAAATCTGCTTCCGTTTCTGAAACCAATTTGTAGGTCACGTCCTTTCCGGTTTTTACACTACGGATAGTGACATTGGAAAGCACGGTTACTTTGGAGGTATCCAACTGGCTCTCGTCAAGGATTCGGGCAGTGGCCATCACCTTTTCCATCTCGTTGATTTTCAGTTCCAGCATACCCTGGGCGTCTTTGGCGGCATCGTATTCTGCATTTTCAGAAAGGTCGCCTTTTTCGCGCGCTTCCGCAATCGCTTTGGCAACCTCGTCACGGCCGGTGGTTTTCATTTCATCCAGTTCGGCCTTGAGCCTTTCGTAACCTTCTTTGGTCAGGTAGTTGATCGCTGACATGGTTCTATAATTTTTCTTAGTCAAATGAGTTAAAAAGTGGGCTGCGAAGATTTGCACTTCGACATCAGGTAATATCCGTCTTGGGTTGTTGAAATTTTTAAGGCAAGTCACCCCGGATGCTCAATCATAACAGTCGGTTCCCTGCTTCGCACAAAAAGGCGAGAACGTTTCCGCACAATGCGCAGAAACGTTCTCGCCTTTAAACCCAGGACAAATATACACAATCCCGGGCAATAAGTCAAATACTATTACAAATTGAATCGCACGGTGATATTGTGGGTGCCATTCCAAACGCGCGATTGCTGGTATGCATAGTCCACGCCGAAGTGTGTATTCCGCTTTTCTTTGCTCAACGGCACCTGCAGCGTCGCACCTGCGCACAAACCGGTATAAATCGGACGGGTAATGACGTCATCCGACCCAAACTCGTACCGGTAACCGCCGCGCAGCATGAACATGTCGTTCAGAGAAAACTCCACACCGCCACCGACCTGGTCCTGCGAAAAAGAATTTGAAGTAAAATTCCCCAACATGGTAAACCGGCTTTTTTCACCCAGGATGAAATCGTAGGACAAGCCAATGTTCAACATAGAGGGCAATTCAAATCCTGTCGTGCGCTGATCGAAGGTCAACTGGTACTGCGGGCTGGAGCCAACAGCCGGTCCCTGAAAGGACAAACCTTCACCATTGAAAGCCATACGAGAACCGATGTTGCGCAGCGAAATTCCAAATTTGAAATTGTCTTGTGGTCCGGTTACATACTGAACTCCGGCGTCAATGGCAAAACCGAAAGCAGAAATATCTGCGGTTGATTCAGAAACGCCTCTGACCAAAACACCCACGGAAACTTTGTTTTCGAACACATGCGCGTAAGAAAACCCAATGTTGAAAAAACTTGGTGAAAACGTAGCTCCGGTGCCTTCTGGTTGCGATGTGGTCGTGACGCGGATGTCTCCAAAATCGAGCGCCATGAGGCTGATGCCAAATGCGCCGTTTTTACCAACGCGCTGAGCAAGTCCAAATGCATTGATGTTGATGCCCGTGCCTTGCAGATAGAGGGCATGCCCCAGGCTCACCTCTGTTTTATTAATCCTGCCCAAGCCCGCCACATTGAGGTGCATGGCTTCTACGCCAGTCACCCCAGAGGTGTTCATGGAGTGCAGCCCCGCCATTTTTGCATAAGGAGCCATCAGCAGTTCATAAGCGCCTGCCTCGCCCTGGCGATCCGGGTTGCCTGCAAACGCAGGAACACAGGCGGCGCTAAAAAGCAAAACGACGAGGGAGGAGTATAGCAATTTATTCATAAGATTGCCTTTTATGGTTGAATGAAAGCCCGGGGTTGTGAGAAAGGGTTGAAATCGTTGAGGTCATTGAATTGGTTTAGTTCGTTTCGCGAATTCAACCAATTTAACACATTCAACCAATTTAACTACCCTAACCACACAACCCCGGGACTATAATTAAAGATTAAAGTCCTGACGGGTCGAACTTGCGACTGACCCCAAACCACTTGATGGTGCGTTCACCCAAGCCTTCTGCTGCCACGTGAATCAGATAAACACCGCTGGCAATCGGGATGCCTTTGCTGTTCTTGAGATCCCACTCCAAATCCGGGCTGATCTGCGTCCGGCTGATGGCCCGGTTGCTACCCAGCGGTACCCCTCCAATTTCGTCGCGAACGTACTGGCGGATGAATTTACCGTCCAGCGTATAGATGCTCACCACGCACTTGGCCGGCAGATTCGATATCTTAACCGTCGTCTCAAACGCAGAAGTCTCGTAGTTGGAGTAGCCATAGTATGGGTTTGGCACCACATTGATCATATCCAGTGCAGTTTCCACTTCCGGCGCAGTCAGGGCGCTGGCTTGTTTACCCTCAATTTTGAAGCGATAGGTCGGGTATCCATTAAACTCTCCCGTTCCAATACGCACCGCATAAGGGTTAGTTGCCCTCAGCTTGACGACGAGGTCTTCAGGAATCAGGCCGTCTTTGTAAGCCTTCATGCGCTGTCCGGCTTCCAGCATAGGAAAACCTGTCCACGTAATCTCCCGAACTGCATTCACTTTGAGCGTGCCAATAGGGCCAGGCGTCAGACGGGTGCGGATAAACGCGCAACCATCGTAAGCCTGCTTAGTCACGTATATAAAGTGCTGACCGCCCATGTAGAAATTGAACAGGCCGAAACCGCCGGCTGTGTTCAAGATTTCCTGGGAAGTCGGGTTGAACATCATATCGCGGCCTGTAGGCAATTCGTTGTACGATTCAGGGAACAAGGATCCGTCGTAAGCGGAGTTTTCGCCAAAGAAGATGTTGAGGCGCTGACCGGTTTCCACGTCAATGGCATAACCCGGGAACCAACCCATACCTTCTCCGTCTCCATCAGGATCCGGTTTGCCGTCGTTGTCGAGGTCGTCTCTTGAGACGCTCGGACTATTGCGCAGGTCAAACGGTTTACGCTCACCCTCTGACAAAAGCCCGGCATCCTGATAGTACAGGTTGGCCGTTTCAATCACCACGCAACGACTCCAAAGATCTCTATTGGAAGTGAACACGATGTCTACGTTGTTCAGATCGGCAAAAGACGTCTGATTCCGCACAATGTTGTTGGCATTGCTGCGATCCTGCCATGCAGGAGTCAGGAAAGGAATATCCGGGTCACCGTTCGGAATGAACCAGTTCGCGATGCGGTAAGGCAGGAAATAGCCCGGGCCTACCTGTGAGAAGGCTTGCTTAGGATCCAACTCAAAATCGCGTTCTGCTGTGCGGTTGCGTACGTAGTTGAAAATGGCCGATGCCAGCGGGTTATCCGAAGGGGCATACTCATCGGGGATCCCGTTCAGCCAGGGCGTTGCATCGTTATTGAGGTATTCCTCTTCGTAGCCGATGATGCCATTTGCAACATCACGCGTTACGCCCGGTTCTTTCACTTGCCCAATATTGACTGTGAAGCCGTATTGTTTGACAATTTCTTCATTGAAAAACTCAATCGTATTCTGAGAAGTGAGGATTGGCTGGCTCGGATCGGTGAGGCTCTTCAACGTCCAGCGCACAATATTGTCCAATTTGTTATTGGCCATGTTCTCATCCACAAAAGTCAGTTCATACTCGCCGTCAATGACGTCTAACGGGTTGAAGACATTGACCTGGATCGGCCCACGACCCGCACGGTAAGTGATTTCGCCTTCGAAGGCCGGCGTTCCTTTGATTCCGGATTCGATGTCGGCACGGGTGTCGTCGTCAATATCTAAGAAATTGGTCCCCGTTCCAACGCCGTCTATCCGGGTGATGATGGCGCCCTCGCCATACTCTGCGTTCAACCTGCGATCCACGATTGGTCGCGGAATTACGGTATAGAACGGCCTGTTGCCATTTTTATCACCCACATTTCGGCGGCCCTGGAGGTAAGGTTTCCGTTGCCCGATGATTGTCAGCGGGTTGAATTCCAAATAATTGTTATGGCCGTAAGCAACCGCAACAAAGTAGTATTTTTTGTGATTGACCAGGCGGCGGTCGCCAGATGCAAACTGGTCTTCCGTGATGCGGAAGGTGTGGCGAATGCCCTGATTAGCGCCTTCCACTTCCAGTACAGGAACGTAGTACTCCTCCACGTTGGCGTTATCTACTTCAACTTGCTCCCAGTTGAAAATGCGGCTCACATCGTTGTTGATGTCTACCTGATAAATCAAGCGTGCTTTGGTCGGGTCATCCAAACTTGCAACCCCGACGTCCGGGCCTGAAAACTGGAACAATTTGTACCCTTCGAAGACATAGAGCGAATCTTCTACGTCTGTACCACCAATACCCGGCACGGCTTCAGCGTAGGCTTCGTAAGCATTATTAGAGATGCTCGACACCGTATCGTTTGTGAATACAGCAATGATTTCACGATCCAGTTCAATAAAGTCAATGTCCGGCGCATCCGGACCATCCAGCTGGTCGAAGCAGGCATCAAACAAGCCCTGGGAAATATCGTCAGCATCCTGGAGTTTGCGGATATTCGGGCATGGATAAACCTGGTCTGGTACCCAAACCACTCCAATGATCAACTCATTTACTGCACCCGGGTCAAGGCGGAAAGGCCCCGAAGCCTGGATGGTACGCCGGTCGCCGAAAGGCAAGCCTGCCGTACACATAGACCATCCGGTTGGGTCACTCGGCGGCTCTGTAAAGGCATACTTCAACGGTTGGGTAGGTTCCTGATAAGCATCGCCGCCATAAGTAAACGGTGAGCCATCTCTCCAGGAACCCGTCAGATAACGGTAGTATTCAACTGCATTACCAGGGTCGGTTGTACCTGGAGGAGGAGAGCCAATACCATTATTATTATAATAGGTGAAAGAAGACATCCCGAGCTCCTTGCCGTTTTCATCGGTTGGGCCGCGGAAATAATCCACCCCAAGGATTGGCACGCTCTCACCATAGGTATTCACGCTGGAGTTCCCGCTTGGGCAGGTAGTGCCTGGCGAGCCGTCAACCGAGTCTTCGTTGTATACATAGGCAAGGCTCCGAAGCGTATCGCAACCCACATAATCATCTAAGTGGCAACCCAAATCCGGGTCTACCCACATGGCAAAAAATGTACTGTCAATACTTTCAACAGCGCGGTTGATGAGTTTATAACGCTGAAAGGTCATATCGTTCAACTGGTCGCTGGATACATAAGCAAACGCTTGTACCTGCACTTCCATCTGAATTTTATCCCCATTCGACTCGTTGTGCGTATTGCCTGCATCGTTGTAAATCCAGAAAATCATTTCGTCCGGATACTGAGGGTTGTCGGTACAGCCCCGTATTTCAATCACCGGATAATCGCCGCCTTCGGGCGAATAGGTTCCGTCGCCGTCTTCATCCCAGTATCCGGCCAATCCCTGAGACGCCGTTGGGAGATCGAACAAATGAACGTCGAAAAAGTACTGATTGCCCAACGCTGGCCAGCCTTTCACTCCACGCGGAATCAGCGCAGGGTCGTAAGGAACGCCGGCTAATTTTGCTCTGTTATAATTGGCTAAGTGCTGGTCAATTTCTGCGCCGGTTACAACGAAGAATTTATCCCATTGGCTGCACCTTTCCTGAGTCGTTTGTCCCGTTTCAGGATCAATCGGGCCAGGGTAAAAGTCAAATTCACCACCGCCGCGGCCATAGGTTTGTGCGGCTAATTTCAAGCTCCCGCCCGGGTCAACGCCACCAAGCCAGACAGCGCCGGCAAAAATAGCAGATACCGGAGGCACCCCGGCAGGTACTTTGGGCACCACGTAAATACCGTTGTTGCCATCCCACCAAACGTCGCCGCCGGTCGTAAGACGTGCGCGAACGTTGTTAATGGCCTGGTCTATCCGGTTTACAGCAACCGCACAGTTTTCCCTGTAATTGATGCCCGAACTGTTGTTGTTTGGGCGGGGCTGCTTGTTGTGGTTCGGGTTGATGTGCGCCTGAGCCGTCGCTGCAAAAATTGCAAGACCGGCTAACCCCAACAGCCATTTTTTAATCGTATGCATTCTTTTCATGATTTAAAGCTATTTATGAAAAGCCATGCGCCCTGTTGCCAAAACGCATGGCTTAAATAAATCAGAAATTAAAGCTGGCGCCTAAGAACATCCTTCTTGGCAAGCTGTAGAAATCCGGGTTCAACAACACCCAGGAATAAGAATCCAGATACGCTTCTACTTCGCGACGTGAACCTTCAATGGTTTCCAACTGGTCAAGTCCTCTGTCGGAAGCTAAGTAGCCATCGTCTTCAGCCGAACCGGTGTAGGAATAAACATTGAGTACATTTTTGCGGTTCAGCACGTTAGAAACCCGCAGGTAAACGTTAATATCTAACCCTTTTGAAATGGTGAAGGTTTTGTCAACCCGCAGACTAAGGTTGAAATTCAACGGTTTTCTTGCGCCGTTGAGCGAACCCACTGTTCCTGAACCACCCAATACTTCAGGAACTAAACGTGCCGTGTAAGGACGTCCGGTCACTGCTGTAGCCTGGAGGTTAAGACCTACGTTTTCAAGAATCTTGATTCCAAACAGCTCGGGTCCGCGGTAGCGAACGCCGCCATCATAGCGGTAATCAAGGCTGGCTACGAAGCGATGGCGCTCGTCGAAGTTCAGCGGGAACAGCGTGCGGAGGTTACCCCGGCTGCTCAGGTTGCGCTGAGAGTTGGCATCCGAACCGGTACCATCTGCAAATTGCAGGGTATAGTTGGCTTGCAGCGAGAAGTTTCCGGTTCTTCTCAGGTCGTATTGGAACGAAAAGCCTTTCACCGTACCAAAATCCTGGTTGTCGTAAGTCGTGTATTGAGTTACGATAGGTACCGGGAAGAAGGTGCGGGACTGGATCATGTCGCGAAGTTCTTTGTAATAAGCGGCAATTTTGAGCGCTGAAGATTCCGACAGTTTCTGCTGAAAGCCCACTTCGTAATCAATGGTGCGTTCCGGCTTCAGATTCGGGTTGTTCTTCACACTGTTGTCGTCCACGAAATAGAAATAGTCCCGTGCTGTTGCAATCGTATTGCTTGGCGGACGCTGAACGAGGATGTCGTAGTGCGCAAAGAAGTTGGCAACCGTAGAAATCGGGAAAGAGAAGGCTAAACGCGGCATAACGCTCAATTGCACTTCGTAATCTTCAAAAGAGACGTTCGTGTCGAAATCGCGCTCCTTAATATAGTTAGATACAGACTGCGCTCTTTCATCCTGATATTTCGGGAACACCAGGCCGCTCGGGAAGATCAGCGCCGGGTTGTTGGAAGGCGCACCGTTGGGAAGGTACCATTGATCGCCATCGCGGTAAGCAGAAACACCCGAAGTAACCGTTTCGTCGTTTAGGTATACCTTGAAATCATCGCCGATATTGCCCGGACGTTCGCCTCCAAAAGTCGCATGGTATTGGTCTGCACCCATCATTTCGTACAAGGAATAAGGATCTTTCAACACCCGGGTATTGGCGTCGTAGCGGTCTACCCGCAAACCAAGGCGGAAGATGATGTCCTTGAACGTAAATTTGTCCTGAATATAACCCGCAGTGTAAATCGGGCGGTTTGGCGCTACCGGGAAGGTACGCACGCCTTCCGCATCCGTTGCCGTGAAGAAGTCGTCGAAGCTTCCATCGAAAGGATTACCGAGGTAGTCATAACCAAAATAAGAAATAAGGCCCCGGTCGTTCAATTCTTTCGCAGAAAACATGTCTAAGCTCAATTGGCTTGGATCAAGGCCGTCCACATTGACATATTGATTCAGTGGCACGCCGAGCGCTTCGCGAACGCGCTTGTAGAAAAGTTCGTCCGGGTTTGTAGAAATGGTTTGCTCAAGCAATGCTGCATCGCCAATTCCCTCTACCGTGATAAAGCCAATGCTGTCGGCGCCGGCTTCAATCCCTTTGATGTGGTCGTTTGCGCGCAGACGTGCAGCATCCCACAAGCCGCGGGGAAATACCGCATGCGAACGGTTAGCCCGCTCTTCATACCAGATACCGAACTGGATGCTGTGGCGTCCTTTTTCGGAACCGCCCGGCACTAAGTCGAAAGAAGCGTTTGCGTTGAACGAATAAATGTCGTTATCCTGTTTGAGTACCCGGTTATAAACCGCGCCCACATTGGTGTGGAAGCCCCATGACCCCGTAAATACGCTGGAAATTGCGCCGTTTGGAGCGATGAAAGATTCACGGTTGAGAATCAGGTCGTCTGCGTCAGTGCCTGTAATGATGAAATCTCCGATAAAGCTGTTCAAGCCTTCCGAAAAATTGACATCCATTGCATTGTTGTAATTGGCCAGTACCGGATTTTCAGCGCCGTTCGTATACGTTCTCAGAATCGGGCGGTAGTCCGAATGGCGCAGTTCCACCAGTTGAGTTTCATCATTGAACTCTGCTGCAAAAGTTGGCACCCAACGGATGTCGAATACGCCTACGTGGCCATAATCAAACAAACGATCTTTATGGCGAACGTCATAGTCCTCATAAGTCGTTTTTTCGTAGCCTGCCTGAAGGGTATAGGACGCATTCTGGATCGTAGAAGTCTGGCGCACCTGCCCGTCAGCCGAGGTAGACGAGCCGCCGCTCAGGCGATGGCGCAGGCGGAAGTTACCGCGATAGGTGTTGTTGTAGCCGTAAGGGTTGTTGTGCGTGTTCATCAGTGCCCAACCAGCCCGGTTGTTGTTGTCGCCCGGAGTGAACCGGTCTTTTGTAGTGACATAAGCCCCTGTAAAGCTTACATCTACGGCATCGCTGATGCGCGCGTCAAGTTTTCCCGTCAAATCGTAACGGGTGAAGTCTTCGTATTTGCGTGCTTTGAAGACCTCTACGTCTTCGTTTCTCAGGTAATCCGCAGCCACGAGGTTGTCACTGCCCAGTAAAATAATCGGATTGGCCTCCAATTCGGCAATTTTCGACTCTTTCACCCGGTAAATCGGAGAGGCAGCCGGGTTGTCTTCTTCGTTGTAGGTCATACGCCCTGAAACGCGAAAACCAAGGATGGAACGACCGGCCTTGTTTTTAATGATCGGGCCACTGAGGTTGACCCCAACTAAGTTTTGGTTGAATGCATCAAGGAAACTTGAAGTTTCCGCTTCCACGCCACCCGAAAATTTGCTTGCCGGGCCTTTAGTTGTGATGGAAATAATCCCACCGGTTACGTCCCCGTACTGCGCTTCCACACCGCCGGTAATAACCTGTAACTGGTCAATTTCAGATTCCGGAATCAGGTTGCCCTGAACCCGAATCCCATCCACATAATAGTTGGTTGCATCCGGGCGCGAGCCGCGAACGCTCACCGCGCTGCCTTCGTCGGCGGAAGAAAGACCGGCCGTCAAAGCTGCAAGAGCGTTGATGTTACGGGTTGGCAGGTTTTTGATCTGGTCGCTGGTGATGGTTTGACCGGAAGTCGTGTTGTCCTGCTGAATGAGCGGAACCCGGTAGCTTTTCACTTCGACCGTAGTGAGGGTTACCCCACCGCCGGTTTCTAATTCGGCGTCTACTTTGTTAGACTTGCCGCCCAGAATTTTCACATCAACAATCCGCTGGGGTTGATAACCCGTGTAACTAAACTCGACTTCATAAGTACCAGGGTCGAGGTTACCTAAATTATAATTACCGTCGAAATCGGTATCCGTCCCGGTAATTAGCACGCCATTCTTGTATAGCGCTACCGTCGCAACGATCAACGGTTCCTTCGACTCCTTGTCGGTAACTTTCCCCGACAAAGAGGTTTGGGCCGCCGCTCCCGCAACGAACAACAAGAAAAAGCTAAATAGTAGTAAAGAACGTACCATACAATCGAATTTTAGAAAATTTCTCAAAACCGCTAAAAAAGCGCACAATGTTAAGAAAATTAACCTTGATTTCAAAGCCAATCAAGTTTGCCTTGTCTCTGGGATGACAGAAACGGAAACCTGTTCCGAAAAACAAGTCATTTTTTGGGGTTATCCCGAAACAGGTATAAAGTGGTAGTTTAACGCTTTCAAAGATAAGGCGCCGGTTGGTTGATCAAAACTCAAATTATGGTTAAAGTCAGCTTTCTGGCTAATTTCAAGTTTAAGGCAATTTTTATGTTTATATTTAAAAATCAATGGATTAAACACTTTAAAAAGATCCGTTGCCGGGTAATACCCGGCATAGTTCACCTGTTTTCAAAAGCCTCAAAATGGGTCGTGAACTATTCAAGACTTTTCCGGTTTAGACTTTTCATTTCCCAAATGATGCCAAGTTTGAGCAACCCGGAACGTAAAAGCACTAATTTTGCAAATGTTCTGAAATAAACCGCATGAATAAATTACAGCAGGATGACCCTACCGCAGCTTCCCGGAAGCGCGACCATATTGAACTGGCCTTCCAGTCGCAGATAACGGCTCAGCAGCTGGATCGCCGCTTCAGCTACGAACCGCTGCTGGCCGCACACCCCCAGCCGGGTTGCCTGCCCCCGCTTCCCTTCCTCGGGAAATCGCTCCGCGTACCGATGTGGGTGTCGAGCATGACCGGCGGAACGGAGTGGGCGCGCATCATCAACCACAACCTGGCACGGGCCTGTCGTGAATTTGGGATGGGTATGGGCCTGGGCTCCTGTCGTTCTCTGCTGTATGACGATCTCAGCCTCGATGATTTTAATGTGAGGCCCGTCATTGGCGACGATTTACCCCTATATGCCAACCTCGGCATTGCACAGGTGGAACAATTGATCCAAAAAAATGCGCTCCACAAAGTGGATGAATTAATCGCCAAACTCAGCGCTGACGGCCTCATCATCCACATCAATCCGCTCCAGGAATGGCTGCAACCAGAGGGCGACCGTTTTACGCGTGCGCCTTTACACACCATCAGCGATTTTCTGGAACAACGCGATATCCCGGTCATTGTCAAAGAGGTTGGCCAGGGCATGGGTTACGAAAGCCTGAAAGCCCTGCTTCAATTGCCCATCCAGGCATTGGATTTTGCGGCAAGCGGCGGCACCAATTTTGCGCTGCTGGAACTGCTCAGAAGCAATCCGATAAGCCAGGAAGCTTACGGCCAATTGGCTTATGTGGGCCATACTGCCGAAGAAATGGTGCTGCTTGTCAACCAGCTTGTTACAGAATTAGGCGAACAACGGCTTTGCAACCAAATCATCATTTCTGGAGGCATCCGCCATTTTCTGGATGGCTACTACCTGACCGGGAAGTTGACGTTGCCGGCGGTGTACGGTCAGGCTTCCGGCTTTCTGAAGCACGCCAGGGGGGATTATGCGGAATTGCAGGCTTATGTGGAAACGCAGGTTCGGGGGCTGGAAGTGGCGAATGCTTTTTTGAAGATAAAATAAGTCAGTTTGTAAACCATGCACAAAAAAACAATAAACGGTTTCTCTAAGCTTTCCAAGTCGGAAAAAGCGAATTGGGCGGCCCGTCATTTCTTCAATGATCCTGAACAGGTTATCCGGGATTGGGCTGGTTTTTACCACCCGGACGAAGCCACCCAAAAAATATTGGACGGCTTGAGCGAAAATACGGTGAGCAATTACCACCTGCCTTATGGAATTGCCCCCAACTTCGTCATCAATGGCAAAGCCTACGCCGTACCCATGGTAATCGAAGAGAGTTCGGTGGTGGCCGCTGCCTCCAGCGCTGCAAAATATTGGATGGAACGCGGCGGTTTTTTCGCTGAAGTACTGGATACCAAAAAGTTAGGGCAGGTGCATTTTACCTGGGCCGGCGATGCGCGCAAGTTGTACGCTGTTTTTGAAGCACTGCGCGCACAACTCTTAGAAGAAGCTACGCCGCTTACCGCAAATATGGAAAAGCGCGGCGGGGGCATCCGCGACATCCGCATCATTGACATGAGCCACCTCGAAACCGGGTATTACCAGCTGTTGGTGGCCTTCGAGACCTGCGATTCCATGGGCGCCAATTTTATCAATTCTGTGCTGGAGTCTTTTGCCGATACGCTGCAACGGTTTGTTGCCACGCACCCCAATTTTTCCGGGTCGGAAAAAACCCTCAGCATCATCATGGCGATCCTGTCCAATTACACCCCGGAATGCTTAGTGCGCGCCTGGGTGGAATGCCCGATCGAAGCAATGGGCAATTGCGAAGGCATTGATCCGGTCATTTTTGCAGAAAAATTCCACAAGGCGGTGCGGATTGCACACCTCGATCCTTACCGCGCCGCCACACACAACAAAGGCATTTTTAACGGCATTGACGCCGTGGTGCTGGCTACCGGCAACGATTTCCGCGCCATTGAGGCTTGCGGCCATACCTACGCTGCCCGCGACGGCCACTACCGCAGCCTGAGCGATTGCAGCCTTGACAATGGCGCTTTTCGTTTTTGGTTGGATATTCCTTTAGCGGTGGGCACGGTGGGTGGTTTAACAAAACTGCATCCCTTGGCACGCCGGTCGCTGGAGCTGCTCGGCAATCCCGGTGCTCCGGAGTTGATGTGCGTGATTGCGGCTGCCGGCCTGGCCCAAAACTTTGCAGCGCTGCGGTCGCTCATCACCACCGGAATCCAGAAAGGGCACATGAAAATGCACCTGATGAACATCCTGAACCACCTCGGCGCTGAAAATGACGCCTGCGCCAAAGCGGTTGATTATTTCAGTGACAAGGCGGTTTCTTTTACTGCCGTACGGGAGTTTTTGGAAAAGGCTTAGTGTCTGTTTTTATAGTCCGATAGCTGCGTTATGCGAAGGCCCCGAAAGCAGTCGGTCGTTGAGCGGAGTCGAAACGAAAGACTGCTTTCGGGGCCTTCACATGCCTTGCTCCCGAACTCTAAAGAACAGGCCCGAACCAAAACTTCCTATCCCGCTTTCATGCGCACGGCAACATCTATAATTTCGCCCTTGCGATTGATGGTCAGGTTGAGCACATCGCCGACCTTGGCACGGCCTACGATTTCGGTCAATTCCGGAACATTTTTGATGTCGCGGCCATCCACTCTTACAATTACATCCTTTGGCTGGAGGCCGGCGTATTGTGCAGAACCGCCGTCAACCAGCGTTTCAATCACCACGCCTTGGCTGACCTTCAGCCCCATTTCCCGGGCTTCTTCGTCGCCGAGTTCATAAATATTAACCCCGAGGAAAGCGCGCTGGTAGCTTCCAAATTTGATCATGTCGTCCACAATGCGCTTGGCTAAATTGATCGGAATAGCAAAAGAATAGCCCTGAAAAGCGCCGGTACGCGTGGCGATGGCGGTATTGATGCCCAACAGGCGGCCCTGCGCATCAATGAGGGCGCCGCCACTGTTGCCGGGATTAACGGCTGCGTCGGTCTGGATAAAAGATTCAATGGCGTCGCGGCCTTCAATGAGGCGGAGGCTGCGGCCTTTGGCGCTAATGATGCCGGCAGTTACCGTAGACGTGAGGTCGAAAGGGTTGCCAACTGCCAGTACCCACTCCCCTACTTTGGCCGCGTCAGAATCGGCTAATTTCAGCACGGGCAGGTCTGTGGCTTCGATTTTAACCACGGCCAAGTCCGTTTTTTTATCTTTAGCAATCACCTTTGCTTCGAATTCACGGTTGTCGTAAAGGGTGACGCGCACCTTGTCGGCAAATTCCACCACGTGGTTGTTGGTGATGATGTAGCCGTCGTTGCTGTAAATGACGCCCGAACCGGTGCCTTCCATTGGCTGGTTCAGCATGTCATCCCCAAAAAAGAATTGGAGGGGGTTATAGCCTTCGTTTGTCTGAGCGGTTTGTTTACCCGATGCTGCAATGTGTACAACCACCGGCATGGATACATTGGCAGCTGCCGTAAAATCAAAAGGAACATTGCTTGGAGAAAAGTTAATGGCGCGGGCCGGAGCGGTTGGTTCCGTGGCAGTACGCTGTTGGTTCGGACTGAGCAGCCATGCGCCGCCCAACGCAATGAGGCCCCCAAAGGCGCCGGCTAATACGAAGGAAATTAAGCGCTTCATGTTTTCGTTTCTTTTTATTTGATTAAAAAGTTGTTTGAAAATGTTAACCCTGCTAATTTACGCTGAAATATGCTTTGTAACAACGCAATTTTTTAGAAATTGCTTGCGGATGGCGACTAGAGCATGTTCAAAATTCCATGATCAAGCGAGAGCGAGGAAATTTGAACATGCTCTTGAAAAAAATTGGATGTACACCTGATTGTTCCACCGATTGTTCCATTAGCATGTGAGCGCATATAACCAATGCCAATGGGCCATTGTTACGTATATTTTTTGCTTTAACAGGAAATTAACAGGATATAAGTTTATGAAGCAACCCGTTGCCGAGTGGATTGACTTAGAGGCGCACCTGCGCCCTGAAACTGATTTGGAAAGGCAGCTGTTACAGGACCCCGAGTTTTTGCAAGGACTGCTCTGGGGAGTGCCCCGTTATGGCCACCCGGAAGGGGAGGTTTACAAACATATTCGGGAGGTTTTAGACAATATTGACCGGCTGAACGTTGACTGGCTCATGCGCAAGCGCCTGCGCATCATCGCTTTTGCACACGACACTTTCAAATACCTCGAAGATAAAAGCATCCCGCGCGACTGGTTGAAACACCACGGCCCGCTTGCCCGCAGGTTTATGGAGCGCTTCACAACCGATGAAGCCATACTCGACACCATCGAACTACACGATGAAGCTTACCACTGCTGGCGCATCAAACACATCCACCAGGATCATGATTCCGCAGCATTGCGCCTGAATGGTTTGTTGGAGCGCATTGGCGAACACCGCCAGCTTTATTACCTGTTTTTTAAATGCGACACCAAAACCGGCGACAAAAACCCTGCGCCGCTGAATTGGTTTGAGCAAAATATTCCCGGCATCGAAATTGTGGCGATTTAGTGTTTGTTACGACCTTTCAATTAAACACATTTCTGGCAAAACAAACTGCGCCTGATACCATTTAAACCGTCCCAGACTAAACGTTCGGCGGCAAAGCACCGCTTCCGGCGCCCAGATTTCCTTCAAATCGAGGCAGCCGCGGGAGGGGCCGTCGAACGATTGAAACAACTCCACCGATTGCATAAGGGGGCCTTTCCGGCGATTGAGGCTGACCTTGAATCCCAGCAGGTAGCCGGTTGCTTCAAATTCGGCCAACGATTCCGGATCAATGTGGATGGATAAGATGTGTACGGTATGTTCGGCTATTCCAGCGTAGTCATCGTGGCTGAAATGCATCCGGATGGTTTGGGAATTGCTCTGCTGGATAAAATCCATTTTACCCGGCAAAATCATCGCCATGCCATAGCGTTGCTTGCGCGCTAACCGGGTATAACGGGTCACTGTTGTGTTGCGCTCTAATTTATACAGGTAGTAGCGCGGCTGAAATCGAACCTTGCGGTTGTCGGTGATTTTGATGAGCCAGTTTTCCAGATCGCCCCAAATTTCTTTGCCAATGGTATACGCGCCGAAAACGGAGATGATGGATTCAACGGAAAAAAGTTCTTCGGGTTTGAAACAAGCGAAAATGAGCATAATGGCACTGCCGAGCAGGATGCCAAAAACGTTCCGGAATGGCTCGCCAATGCGGGCATAAGAAGAACGCTGCTGGCCCGCAATGTCCTCGACGTATTCTTCAAAAGGCCGGAAAGCAATGTGCCGGGCCTCAACTTTGCGGCTATACGGATAAGCCACCACATGACATTCCACCGAATCGAAAGCTTCGAGCCGCCCCATCCCGGCCAGTTCCACATCGTAAATATGCGGGAAAGCTTCGTTTTTGGAAACCCGGATGAGGTGGTTGAAGTTGTGAATGTCTTGTTGGTGCATGTTGTATCAGTTGGCAGTTGCCAGTTGAGCAGTTGGCAGTTTTGTTTGTACTTCTGATGAAGTTTCGACATCCTTTAGATCAATTGGCAGTTTTCAGTATTCCAGTTGGCAGTCCTGTTCTTACTCTTGATGTAATTCCATTTTCAAATCGAGGAACGGAAACTCAACCAGTTATGACCAATAGCTTGAATCCGAGCACTCCTGCCAACTCAAAACCTGCCAACTGCCAACTTTTTTTATTGACCAATAGCTTGAATCCGAGCACTCCTGCCAACTCAAAACCTGCCAACTGCCAACTTTTTTTATTGACCAATAGCTTGAATCTGAGCACTCCTGCCAACTCAAAACCTGCCAACTGCCAACTTTTTTTATTGACCAATAGCTTGAATCTGAGCACTCCTGCCAACTCAAAACCTGCCAACTGCCAACTGCAATGTCGGTTAGTTCTTCAATTTCAATACTTCAAGAAACGCCTTCTGCGGCACTTCTACGGCGCCGATCTGACGCATCCGTTTTTTACCTTCTTTCTGTTTTTCCAGCAGTTTGCGCTTACGCGTAATGTCGCCGCCGTAGCACTTGGCAGTTACGTCTTTGCGCATGGCGGAGATGGTTTCGCGCGCGACAACTTTGCCGCCAATGGCTGCCTGGATGGCGATGACGAATTGTTGGCGGGGCAACAAATCCTTCAGGCGCTCGCAGATTTTCCGGCCAAAAGCTTCGGCTTTCGTGCGGTGAACCAATGCAGAAAGGGCATCCACGTTTTCGCCGTTGAGCTTGATGTCCAATTTGGTCAAATCGGCCTGGCGGTAATCCAACGGCTGGTAGTCGAAAGAGGCATAGCCCCGGGAAATGGACTTGAGGCGGTCGTAAAAATCGAACACAATTTCAGCCAGCGGCATCTCAAAAGTCATTTCCACGCGCTCCGGCGTCAGGTAGTGCTGTTTGGTCATGATGCCCCGCTTGTCGCGGCAAAGCTCCATGATGGCGCCGATGTATTCTGGTTTGGTGATGATTTGTGCGCTGATGTACGGTTCCTCTACATAATCGGTGACCGTCGGATCGGGCAGGTCGTTCGGCGTGCGGATGCTGAGCAACTCGCCTTTTTTGGTGCGTGCGAAATAGGAAACGTTCGGCACCGTGGTGATGACGTCCTGGTTGAATTCGCGCGACAACCGCTCCTGGATGATGTCTAAGTGCAACATGCCCAAAAAGCCGCAGCGGAATCCAAAACCCAAAGCCATGGAAGTTTCCGGTTCAAACACGAGCGCTGCATCATTGAGTTGCAGTTTCTCCATGCTGTCGCGGAGGTCTTCAAAATCATCGTTGTCCAACGGGAAAATCCCGGCGAACACCATTGGCTTCACGTCCTCGAACCCATGGATGGCTTCCGCGCAGGGGTTTGCCAGCGTGGTGATGGTATCGCCCACTTTGATTTCTTTGGAGACCTTGACGCCGGTGATGATGTAGCCTACGTTTCCGGCGGATAATTCCGGTTTGGGAACGAGGTCCATCTGCAGAATGCCGATTTCGTTGGCGTCGTAATTGCTGCCGGTGTTGACAAAGCGGACTTTATCGCCTTTGCGCAGCGTTCCGTTCAGGACGCGGAAATACGCAATGATGCCGCGGAAAGGGTTAAATACCGAGTCAAAAATCAGGGCTTGCAGGGGTGCTGCCGGGTCGCCTTTGGGCGGTGGCACGCGTTCCACAATGGCGTTCATGATGTCTTGCAGGCCAACGCCAGTTTTCCCGCTGGCCAAAACGATTTCTTCCGGTTTGCACCCGATG
>JALHRK010000045.1 GCA_022841505.1 Saprospiraceae bacterium
CATCCGCCTGATTGGCGATGGCCCGCAAAGCCTGTATTACATAGACAAGGAGATTTCCGCAGTGAATGCTGCGCAAGTGAAAGCAGAAGCGGCAGAAGGCCCGGGGGAAGAAGCTTGATTGTGAAAAGGCAAGGGGCAAGTTTGCAAGGGGCAAGTTTGCTCTTTGCCTCTTGCAAATTTGCCCTTTGCAAACTTGCCCCTTGCCTCTTGCAAATTTGCCCCTTGTCCCTTGCGAACTTGCCCTTTACCTCAACATCAGCTTTTTTCAACCTGGTATTGCGCCACAACCGAGCCTTCTGCTTTGATGACGAGGGTGTATTTTCCTTTGCCTATCCTGCTCAGGTCGAGTGATTTATTGTAGGCGCCGGGCGGTTGATTGTTGAGCGGAACCTTCGATATTTCTTTGTTCTGCGCATCGGTGAGCAAGACGATTACGTTGGCTGTTTTGGCCAGATTATATTTTATCCGTACCGCTCCGGTAGTGGGGTCGGGTACCAATTTGTTGTCGTCAGCAGGAGGAGTAGTCGTACCGGGTGTTTCCTCTTTGGGCTTTTGAGGGGCTTCAACCGTACCTTCAGCGGGCGCCGGCGGATCCGGTGAAAAAAAGCTGAATTGACCATCTTTTCGGAGGGCTTTGATGCGGTACTGCGCGTTTTTAAACTGGCTGTTCACTGCAAACCCTTTGTCTAAGTGGGCATAAACCTGCTTTTCAACCTTGCCCTTGCCGGGAACTGCAGCCATTAGTTTGAACTGCTTTCCACCGTCGAGTGAACGATGGATTTCATACGTGACCGCGTCTGGTTCATTTCGCCCCGTCCAGCGGATCGTTACGTCGCTTTCTCTTGTGCCAATTAAAAAATCTGTGACCGTATGGCCCTGCTTTGAAGCAAGCACATCGCCGCCCGCCTGTTTTTGCTGGGCCGGGGGAGTTATAGCAGCAGCGGCGACCTGTGCATTTTTGTTGTGGCGCATGGTAATGACGTCGCCGTTGCTCGGGTTCCAAACCACCAAACCCACCGGGGCGGAGAAAATGTTTTTGTGATCAATTTCCTGTACTTTGTTGGAGCCATCCGTTTTGATGGTTCTGACCTCCATTTTTTGACCGTCAACGAAGATCCAGTTGAAGTGGTTGAAACTATCGCTGTTGCGCGTCCAGGATTTATCGTCGTTGTTTTCGCGCAGGGGCGCTCCCCAGCCGCCTTCGCCTACATAAACTGTTCCGTTTTCGTCATCGCGGATGAAACCTTCGTCGCTTTCAGATTCTTTTGAAGGGCGCACCGGCCACGTTGCTTTCGTGACGTGCGAATCGGACTCAATGGCTAAACTGAGTCGGTATTTGTGAAAAAAGGTCGCCCAGTTCAGCAGCAATTCGTCCTTTTCCGTCTTATCGGAATGGTGAGGGCGAATGGCGTGGTGGTATTGCGCAATGCGCCAGGTAGCCTGGGTTCCTTGCGTTTTCAGGTCATTTTCGAGCCAGGCACGCTGTGCGCCGCCTGCGGGAATCATGGTATTGAGCGTATACACCCGGAGCAGGTTGCCGCCGATATTCAGCGCGTAGTAGATATCCGGGTGGCTTACATCAAAAAGGTCTACCAATGGCTTGTTGGAGGCTTCGTGATTGCCCCTGGCCACAATCAGCGGGAAAAGGCGCCCGTCGCTTCCAATCGTCAATTGCCAGTCGTCGAACCACTCGCGCCATTCGGGTGCTGTATCGCCGCCAGTCATATCGCCGTTGAACAAAACGACATGGGGGCGCAACTTGCTGACCAAACGGTTTGCATCCCGCCGCGCTTCGCGGTGGTTGCGCGAATCGCCGCCTGCAATGATGGAAATCCTGGAATTGGGATCCGAGGGTGCTGTCTGAAAAGAAAATCTTTTGCTGACCCCTTCGCTGTCTTTGATGATGAAATAATAAACCGTGTTGGGTTTCAGGCCGGTAAGCCGGGCAAAATGGTTTTTCATTCCTTTGGAAGAAATACTGAATGTAGGCCGCACCGTGTTTTTATAGAGTGCTGCCTTTTGCCCGTTGTCCGTCACATCGTACAAAACAGTGGGTGTGGTACCAGATACCTGATCCCATCCAATGACCATCGTAGTTGATGGATCGTCGCGCCACATGCACCGGTATCTATCGGTTGCAGCATCGGTGTAAAAAAAGCTGCCGAAACAAAACAGTGCGGCCAACAGTCGCTTTGCAGATATACCCAACATTAATTTCTCTATTTATACCCAGTGTCGAAGTATCGGGAGGTGTACTATTGTTACGGCTACATTAAGGTTTTTGTTGCCGGATTTATTGTACTTTTGCCCGAAAATTACAATATTTTAAAACCTTTCCATGTTTCGGGACGGGTTATTAAACTATATAACAAGGAACAATGCCAAAAGATACTCAGCTCTTCGACCTGGTGCAAAAAGAATTAGACAGACAGCGCCACGGCATCGAACTTATTGCATCGGAAAACTTTACAAGCCAGGCTGTACTGGATGCAATGGGCAGTTGCCTCACGAATAAATACGCCGAAGGATACCCCGGGCGCCGCTACTATGGGGGATGTGAGGTGGTGGATGAAGTGGAACAATTGGCCATTGAACGGCTCAAGGCCCTGTTTGGCGCCAGTTATGCCAACGTTCAACCCCATTCAGGCGCACAGGCCAATGCAGCAGTTTTTCTGGCTTTGCTAAAGCCCGGCGAACGCATCCTTGGCTTTGATCTTTCGCATGGTGGCCATTTATCGCACGGTTCGCCGGTTAATTTTTCCGGAAAGGTCTATGAGCCGCATTTTTACGGCGTAGAACAGGAAACGGGCCTTATTGATATGGACAATGTGGAGGCCAAAGCACTGGAGGTGAAGCCAAAGCTCATCATTTGCGGCGCTTCGGCGTATGCGCGCGACTGGGATTATGCGCGGTTCAGGGCCATTGCGGACAAAGTTGGCGCCTTGTTGCTGGCTGATATCGCCCACCCCGCCGGTCTCATTGCAGCCGGCCTGCTCAATAACCCGATGGAGCATTGCCATATCGTGACCTCTACAACCCACAAAACCCTGCGCGGGCCCCGTGGCGGTATCATCATGATGGGTAAAAATTTCGATAATCCCTGGGGCAGAACGACTAAAAAAGGGGATCTCATCAAAATGTCTGCAATTTTGGACAGCGGCGTTTTCCCCGGCATGCAGGGCGGACCTTTGGAACACGTCATTGCTGCTAAAGCGGTTGCTTTCCACGAAGCGCTTCAACCGGAATACAAAACGTATTGCCAGCAGGTGGTGCGCAACGCCCAGGCCATGGCGTCCGCTTTTGTGGAACGGGGTTATAAAATTATTTCCGGCGGCACGGATAACCACCTGATGCTCATTGACCTGCGCTCGAAAGGCGTTACCGGTAAGGTAGCGGAGGAAACGCTGGGCAAAGCGGACATTACCGTCAATAAAAACATGGTGCCTTTCGATACGCAATCGCCTATGGTCACCTCCGGCATGCGCATCGGCGCCGCGGCCATTACCACCCGGGGCTTTATGGAAACGGATTGTGTGCAGGTCGTGGATTGGATAGACAAAGCCCTCAGCGATGTTTCCAATGAATCGCTGCTTAACGAAACGCGCCGCCAGGTGAATGAGTGGATGGAACGGTTCCCGCTTTACGAAACGCTCGCAAAAGTGATGTAGGCGGGTTGAACAATTGCGGTTTGGCAAATGTCTTTTAAGTGGCAAATCGAAATCAACTATAAGACTTTTTGATTTTGTATTGAAAAAGGTAAGTCATCTGTATGACATACCCTCCGCATTGCGTTTCACCCAATCCTCTGAAAGGCTCTATCTTGGCGTTTCAATAAAAACATCAGCATGAATAAAATTACTTTAGCAGCCCTACTTCTGGTTTCGCTTTCCCTTCAGGCGCAGCCAATCATTGAATTACAGGATTATGCCACCGGATTTCAGCAGCCGGTTGCAATCCGCCATGCAGGCGACGACCGCCTTTTCGTTGTACAGCAGAACGGGATCATCCGGATTATTGACGGGGGCGGGCAGCCCCTTTCGACCCCTTTTCTCAATATTGATCCCCGGGTTGGGTCGGGAAGTGAGCGGGGATTATTGGGCTTAGACTTCCATCCTGAATTTCCGGACAGCAACTATTTTTATGTGAATTATACGAATAACAGCGGCAATACGCAGGTCTCGCGGTTTACAGTGACGGCCAATCCAAACATTGCCGATCCGGACAGTGAAGTCATTTTATTGAGTGTCAATCAGCCTTACAGCAACCACAACGGCGGCGACGTACATTTTGGCCCGGACGGTTATTTGTACATCGGCCTTGGCGACGGCGGTTCGGGCGGCGACCCCCAAAACTACTCCCAAACCCCTACCTCATTATTGGGTAAAATGTTACGCATTGATGTCAATAATGGCACATCCTACGCCATTCCTCCAACCAATCCATTTGTCGGTTCAACTGCTGTCGCCAACGAAATTTGGGCACTGGGCCTGCGCAACCCCTGGCGTTTCAGCTTCGACCGGCTCACCGGAGACCTGTGGATCGGCGATGTAGGACAGGGCGCCTGGGAAGAAGTTGATTTCCAGCCCGCAGCCAGTACCGGCGGCGAAAACTACGGCTGGCGCTGCTATGAAGGCAATGCCACTTACAATACCACCGGTTGCGGGCCGATCGGTAACTATATTGCGCCGGTGGCCGTTTATGACCATTCCAACAACGGCGGCTGTTCCATCACGGGCGGGTACGTTTATCGGGGCAGTCAATACCCCGATCTTTACGGGCACTACCTTTATACGGACTATTGTACAGGCAGGATCTGGTCACTGGAGCCCAACGGTCAGGGCGGGTGGACTAAAACAGAGCTGCTCAACGCAATCAACAACGACCTGTCTTCTTTTGGCGAAGATGTGAACGGCGAATTGTACCTCGCGGGGCTCGGATCCGGGAAAATCTATAAAATTCATGAGCGGTGTTCTTCCTTTTCCGTTGTAGCGGAAGTGACGAACGTGAGTTGTTTTGGTCGTGAAGACGGCAGCATTTTGCTGGGTATTGCAAGCGGAACACCTCCCTTTAATTTTGCCTGGTCTCAGGGCAATGGTTCAGGCTTAGCACCGGGAACCTACGGGGTGACGGCAACGGATAACATCGGATGCGAACGCGAATTGAACGGCATCGTCATTACACAACCGGATTCGGTGGTCGTAAATATTACCGCAGACAATGCGACCCTGACCGCAACCGAGGGCTTTGCGCAATATCTGTGGTTTTTGGAAGACAACCTGCTGCCGGATGCAACCGGTAATGTTCTGGTCGCTGCGGAGACCGGCAATTACCGGGTAGAAGTGGTCAATGCCAATGGTTGTCCCGGAGTGTCTGAAGCCATTCAGGTGACCATCAATACGCTTCCCGCTGATTTAGGATTGGAGCGCATCAAACTTTCCCCCAATCCATTCCGCGAAACCCTGCGTTTGGAATTGGACGCCCGGACTTCCGGTACTTGCCGCTTCAGCATCCTCGATGCAGAAGGCCGTCTTGTTCAGTCCTTTACAGAAAATATTGACAAGCGCTGGTCGCGTCGCATTTCCACAGAAAGCTGGCCAGCCGGCTTGTATTGGGTGCGGTTGGAGAAAAATGGCAGGCAATTGTCCTACCCGGTTCAGAAGCAGTAATATTTAAAAGTTAGAACCAAAGGGCCGCGCCCTTGTTTTTTTGTTTGAAATAAGGGTGCGGTTTTCGATCTTCCTTATTGGAATAAGGTGAAAAAATCACCTAAATATTGCATTTTTGCGCATCGCAACGGCAACAAGTCCGTTTAAACTGAATAAAAAATACTGCTGCTATGGCCGAGATCATCAAAATGCCACGCATGAGCGACACCATGACGGAAGGCAATATCGTTTCCTGGTTGAAAAAAGAAGGAGATAAGGTTGAATCCGGCGATACGCTCGCCGAAGTGGAAACCGATAAAGCAACGATGGAACTTGACAGTTTCACCGATGGCGTTTTGTTGCACATTGCAGTTAAAGAAGGCCCTGTGCCTATTGACGGGGTCATTGCCGTCATCGGAAAAGCAGGCGAAGACTGGAAATCCGCCCTTGCCGCTGCGCAAGGTGGAAGCAGCAATGGAAGCAATGGCCAGAAAGCAGCTGCTCCAGCGCCGGAACCCGCAGCAGCTGCGCCGGAAGCGCCGGCAAGTACCCCCGCTGCAGCAGCTTCAGAGGAGGAAGATAAACGCGTCAAAGCTTCGCCTTTAGCGCGCAGCATTGCAAAGGATGCCGGGATAGATATTGCACAAGTGGCCGGTTCAGGCGACCAGGGCCGCATCGTCAAAAAAGACGTGGAAGCGGCGCTCGAATCGCAAAAATCAGCGCCCGCAGCTGCCAAGTCCGAAGCCCCGGCAGCTCCGGCAACCACTTACGCCGCCGGCAGTGGCGAGTATGAAGAAGTGCCGGTCAGCCAAATGCGCAAAACCATTGCACGCCGGTTGAGCGAAAGCAAATTTACGGCGCCCCATTTCTATCTTACGGTGGAAATCAACATGGACAAAGCCATCGCGATGCGTACGCAGGTGAATGAAATTTCGCCAGTTAAAATATCCTTCAACGACTTCGTCATCAAGGCCGTTGCGGCTTCTTTGCGGCAACATCCGGCAGTCAACTCCTCCTGGCTGGGCGATAAAATCCGCTATAACAAAGACATCAACATCGGCGTAGCCGTAGCGGTAGAAGACGGCCTCGTAGTGCCGGTCGTACGTCAGGCTGACATCAAAACGCTTTCTCAGATCAACACGGAAGTGAAAGCGTTTGCCGCCAAGGCAAAAGAACGCAAAATTCAGCCGCAGGAAATGCAGGGCAATACCTTCACCATTTCCAACCTCGGCATGTTCGGCATCGAAGAATTTACAGCCATCATCAACCCGCCGGATGCCTGCATTCTGGCCATCGGCGCCATTGCTGAAAAGCCTGTTGTAAAAGACGGCCAGATCGTGGTGGGCAACCTGATGCGCGTGACCCTGTCGAGCGACCACCGCGTGGTGGACGGCGCAACGGGGGCGCAATTTTTACAAACCTTCAAAAGTATACTGGAAGATCCGATCCGGTTGATGATTTGATGCTAAAAAAAACGGTCGTGCTGGGCGCTACGCCCAATCCGGAACGCTACGCGTACCTCGCTGTGAAAAAATTGCTTGCATACGGGCATGAAGCCATTCCTGTGGGGATTCGCAAGGGCGAAATTGAAGGCGTGCCCATTCAGAACGGACAACCTGAAATCAGCGGGGTGGATACGGTTACGCTTTACCTCAATCCGGATCACCAGCGCGATTATTACGACTATATCTTCAGCCTGCAACCGCAACGCCTGATCTTCAATCCTGGGACAGAAAACCCTGAATTGATGCGACTGGCGCGGGAGAAAGGGGTGGAAGTGGAGGTGGCTTGTACGCTGGTTATGTTATCTATCGGCGATTATTAAAGAGTTCGTCTTTAGCATCCGATCGCTTTTGGGGTTTTCGTATGCCTTGCTCTCGAACTCTAAAGAACAGACACCGACTAAATTCATAGATGCCAATCATCAGGCGGCAGCTTCCCCTTTCATGCGTTCTGCATTCTCCGCAATCAGGAGCGCTTCGATCAGGCCGCCAATATCGCCTTCCATAATTTTATCTAAGTTGAAGTTTTTATTGTCGCCCTCCAGCCGATGGTCGGTGACGCGGTTTTGCGGCCAGTTGTAAGTGCGGACTTTATCGGAGCGGTCGCCGGAGCCAACCAAAGACCTGCGGCGTGTGGATACTTCGTTTTCTACTTCGGCGCGCTTCTTTTCCTGTACCTGCGAAATGAGGCGTTGCATGGCGATTTCGCGGTTTTGGATCTGAGAGCGGGCCTCCTGGCTTTCCGTGATGACCCCCGTAGGCAAGTGGGTAATGCGCACGGCCGATTCTGTCCGGTTTACGTGCTGGCCACCGGCGCCGCTGGCCCGGAAAACGTCAATTTTCAAATCGGACCGGTTGATTTGGACGTCTTCGACTTCCAGAATGGGCATCACCACCACCGTAGCAGCGGAAGTATGGATGCGGCCCTGAGATTCTGTTTTCGGGACGCGTTGCACCCGGTGCGCCCCCGACTCAAATTTGAGTTTGCCGTACACCTCGTTGCCGTGGATTTCCAGCACAAGTTTGCTGTAACCACCAACGGTACCTTCTGTCACAGAAATGGTTTCGACTTCCCAGCCCTGCTCATCAAAATAGCGGGTGTACATGCGGTAAAGGTCGCCTGCGAACAAGCTCGCTTCGTCGCCGCCGGTGCCGGAACGGATTTCGAAGAGCACGTCTTTTGTATCCTCCATGTCTTTGGGCATGAGGTGGACGCGCAGCGCTTCTTCCAACTCAGGCAGGCGGGGTTCCCATTCGTCGAGCTCGAATTGGGCCATCTGACGCAGTTCTTCATCGTCTTCGCGCAGCAGTTCTTTAGCGTTCACGACGGTATCCAAAGCTTTTTTATAGGCATCAAATGCATCCACAACCGCTTTCAGGTCTTTGTATTCTTTACTGACCTTTTTGTAGCGATCCATATCGGAAAGCACGCCGGGGTCGGCCATCTGCTCTTCGAGGTGGTGAAATCTATCCTTGATTGCTTCTAATTTCTCGATCATTGTTCCAACTTTGCCGCTTGTAAATTTTCAGGGTGCAAAAGTAGTGAAAAACACGCAGCTTTGGGTGAAAAAGTGGGTCAAGCGTTATGTAAACCCATACTACAAAAAGAACAATGAAAAAAATCCTGATCATCCGCTTTTCTTCCATTGGCGACATCGTGCTGACGACGCCTGTGGTGCGCTGTTTGAAAAAGCAAACCGGCGTGGAGGTACACTACCTGACCAAGCAGGCTTTTCAGGCGGTTTTGGCGGCCAATCCATACATAGACAAAGTCTGGACCTTCAGGAAAGAAGTTACCGAAGTGTTGCCGCAATTGCGCGCCGAGGGATTTGACGTGGTGATTGATTTGCACCGCAACCTGCGCAGCCTGCGCGTACGGATGGCGCTTTGGGGCGTACGCAGCTACGCCTTTAATAAGCTCAATTTTGAAAAGTGGCTGATGGTCAATTGGAAAATCAATCGCCTGCCCGACCGGCATATTGTTGACCGCTACCTGGACACCGTGCGCCCGTTGAACGTGGTGAACGACGGCGCTGGATTGGACTATTTTATCCCAGCTGAGGACGAAGTGGACGCCGCCAATTTTTTGCAGGCGCGTCTGCCTGCCGGATTGCCGCCATTGCCCTATACCGCTTTTGTCACCGGCGCAGCGCACGCGACCAAACGTTTGCCCGAAGCCAAAATCATTGCCGTTTGCCGCCTGTTGCAACAACCCGTTGTGCTGCTGGGCGGCCCGGATGAAGCCGAATCCGGCGCGCGCATCGCCTCGGCTGCCGGCCTCCACGTCGTCAACGCTTGTGGCGCCCTGAAACTGAACCAGTCGGCTTCTATGGTGCGCCAGGCTGCCAGGGTTATCAGCCACGACACCGGTTTGATGCACATCGCAGCCGCGCTGGGTAAAGACCTGGTCTCCATCTGGGGCAATACCATCCCGGCTTTCGGGATGGTTCCCTACTATCCGGTCGGGGTGAACCGCAATACAAGCGTGGAGGTGTTGGGATTGTCCTGCCGGCCTTGCTCAAAGATCGGATTTGCCGAATGTCCGAAAGGCCATTTCAGGTGCATGCAGGAAATTTCGGAAGCCGAAGTGGCCGGAATTGGCTAATCTGGCAAAAATCGAACGCTTTTCCACGAAACGCCCTTTCGTTCCGCATAGAAACAAAATTTTATTGCCGTACTTAGCAGTCCGAATAGAACCACTCTATATGAAATTAGCACATTACGCGCTCGGTCAATGGGCGCCCCACGCAGGCGAAGGTTTACCGCAACTGGACGCCGTTACCGGTGAAGTCATCGGCACCTTCAACACGGAAGGCCTGGATTATGCCGCCATGATGGACTATGGCCGTCGAACCGGCAGCCTTGCGTTGCGCCGCATGACTTTTCAGCAAAGGGCCCTGATGCTGAAGCGGCTGGCGCTTTTTCTTACGGATAAAAAAGAAGCTTACTATACCCTCAGCTACCGCACCGGCGCTACCCGGGCCGATAGCTGGATTGACATTGAAGGGGGGATCGGCACGTTGTTTGCTTATGCGAGCCTGCGCCGCAAACTACCGGACACGACTTTTTATGTGGACGGCGACGCGGCCAAATTGTCTAAAGAAGGCGGCTTCATCGGCCACCACATCATGACGCCCAAGCCCGGGGTCGCCATCCACATCAACGCGTTCAATTTCCCGATTTGGGGCATGCTGGAAAAGCTTTCCGCCAATTGGCTGGCGGGCATGGCGGCAATTGTAAAACCCTCGGAAGTCACCTCTTTTCTGGCGGAAGCGATGGTGCGCGACATCGTGGCATCGGGCATCGTGCCGGAAGGTGCGCTGCAATTGGTGAATGGCAAAGGTGTCGGCATCCTCGACGGAGTGACCTCGCAGGATGTGGTCACTTTTACCGGCTCTGCCACAACAGGTCGGATGCTGCGCGGCCTGCCCGCCATTGTACAAAATTCCGTGCCGTTCAATATGGAAGCCGACAGCCTGAACGCGGCGGTGCTGGGAGAAGACGCCACGCCGGGCACGCCGGAATTTGACCTGTTTGTCAAAGAAGTCCGCCGGGAAATGACCGCCAAATGCGGTCAGAAATGCACCGCCATCCGCCGCATTATTGTACCTGAAAATTTAGTGGAAGCGTTACAAATTGCTTTAGGGAAAGCGCTCGCACAAACGACGCTCGGCGATCCGCGCGCAGAAGGGGTGCGGATGGGCGCATTGGTGTCCAAAGCGCAGGAAGCTGTGGTGCGGCGGCGCGTGGAGGAACTGATGCAAGATTCCCGCATCGTGTACGGCAACCTCGATCACTTTGAACCCATTGGCGCCAGCAAGGAAAAAGGGGCCTTTTTGCCGCCAATTTTGTTGTTGAACGATGCGCCGTTTAAACAACAGGCCTCCCACAACATCGAAGCGTTTGGGCCGGTGGCGACGCTCATGCCTTACCGCTCGCTGGAAGAAGCCATCGAGTTGGCCAACCTCGGCAAAGGGTCTTTGGTGAGCACCATTTGCACCCACAGTGAAACCATCGCCCGCGACTACGTGATGGAAGCGGCTGCTTACCATGGGCGCATTCTGGTGCTGAACCGCGAAAGCGCCAAAGAAAGTACGGGCCACGGCTCTCCGATGCCGCTGCTGATGCACGGCGGTCCAGGGCGCGCGGGCGGCGGAGAAGAATTGGGCGGCATCCGCGGCATCAAACACTACCTCCAGCGCACGGCCATCCAGGGGCATCCGACCATGATCACGGCCCTGACCCAGGTTTATCAATACGGCGCCCGGCAAATCGAAACGCCGGTGCATCCTTTCCAGCGGCATTTTGAAGAACTTCAGATCGGGGAAACCTATACAACCCACAACCATACCGTGACGGATGCGGACATTGTCAACTTTGCGAACCTGAGCGGCGACCATTTTTACGCCCACGTGGATGTGACTTCGCTGGAAGGCACAGTTTTCGAGCAACGTGTCGCGCATGGCTATTGGGTGCTGTCGAAAGCGGCGGGCATGTTTGTCCATCCCAAAAAAGGGCCGGTGCTGCTCAACTACGGGCTGGAAGAATGCCGCTTTACGAAACCGGTTTACCCTGGTATGACCATCGGGGTGCGCCTTACGGCAAAAGAAAAAATTGCGCAGGAAAAACGCGACGAAACGGATATCCGCAAAGGCATTGTGAAATGGTTAGTGGATGTATACGATGAAACCGGCGAGACCGTGGCCATTGCCACGATTTTGACGATGGTGAAGATGAAGGAGCAGTGATTATTGCACCCAAAGATTAATTGATATGACGCCACTCCTGTTTCTGCTGGCCGCACTACCCGGCGTACTCATCAGTTGGTACATCTACCGGGCTGATAAATTTGAGCAGGAGCCGCGTCTGCCCATTGTGCTCTGTTTTGTGCTTGGCGCGTTGGCTACCTGGCCGGCGCTTCAGACAGAAATCTGGGCCCATGCGGCCACCGGCGTCCGCTATCGCCGGGATATTTTATCCGCAGGATTCCATTCTTTTGTCATTGTGGCGCTGACCGAAGAAGGCATCAAGTGGCTTTGCCTGCTGGCTTACCCGTTTTTTCGCTCCTTTTTTAACGAACCCATGGATGGCATCCTCTACGCCGTGTTGATCGCCATGGGTTTTGCAACGATGGAAAATATTGCTTACGCCAACCAATTCGGGATCTCGACGACCGTCATGCGCGGGTTCACTGCGGTACCGGCGCACGGCGCTTTTGCCGTCATCATGGGATATTACGCCGGGAAAGCGAAGTTCAATGCGACCCGGCGCTGGCGATTGCTCCTGCGCGGGTTGATGATGGCTGTATTGGTACACGGCGCCTACGATTTTTTATTCGTGCAGGAGTTGTACAGCGAACTGGTGTTGCTGGCTGCCGGGGTGCTGGGGTTGGGGATTTATTATGGGCAAAAACTGATCAAAGAGCACCAGGATAATTCGCCTTTCAGGAAGTAAAAGTGTCTGTCTTTATAGTCCGATAGCTGCGTTCATTTCGACTTCGCTCAATGACCGGTTGTTGAGCGTAGTCGAAACAAAAAACGGTCACTTACGCAAGTAGGCTCTCGTTTTTGGGGCCTTCGCATGCCTTGCTCTCGAACTCTAAAGAACAGACATCGACTAAATGGGGAGATATTACTTAGAATACGTAATTCGATAAATAGCATTCGCAAAATCATCCGACACCAGCATGGAGCCATCGGGCATCAGTTCGATGTCAACCGGTCTGCCCCACACATCGTCTTCGGCCACGTCCAGCCAGCCTTCCGCAAACGGTTCATAACGCACCACTTTATCGCCTTCGAGCGTCGCCATCATCACGCGGTAGCCGCTTTTTTTGCTGCGGTTCCAGGAGCCGTGTTCAGCTACAAAAATCTGGTTGCGGTATTTTGAAGGGAATTGTTCGCCGGTATAAAATTCCAGGCCCAGCGGCGCCACGTGGGCAGTCGTTTTCTGTACAGGCGGGGTGAATTCAGCGCAATTGCGTTTTTTGCCAAACTCCGGATCCGGCAAATCGCCCTGGTGGCAATAGGGATAACCAAAGTGCATGCCGTCGCGTGGCGCGTGGTTTATCTCACACGCAGGTACATCGTCGCCCATCATGTCGCGGCCATTGTCGGTGAACCAAAGGGTTTTATCTTTTGGATGCCAGGTGAAGCCCACCGTGTTGCGGATGCCGCGCTGCACGATTTCGAGGCCTGTACCGTCCGGGTTCATGCGGGTAATGCTCGCATAGACTTCTTTTTCAGATTCACAGATATTGCAGGGCGCGCCAACCGGCACATAGAGTTTGCCATCGGGGCCAAAAGCGATGTACTTCCAGCCGTGGTGGGTTTCGGTGGGGTATTGGTCGTAAATGACTTTGGGCGCAGGCGGGTTGGCCAAATTGGCTTCTATATTTTCAAATTTCAGGATGCGGCTCACTTCAGCCACGTAGAGGTGGCCGTCTTTGAATGCAACGCCGTTGGGCATTTTCAGCCCTTTGGCAAGGACAAATACCTGATCGGCATGGTAGTCGTTGTTGGTGTCGCGCAGGGCATACACTTTATCTTCTCCGCGGGTGCTGACGAAAAGCGTGCCGTTTGGCGATAAGTCCATGGATCGGGCGTCGGTGATATTTTCAGCATAAACGTCAATCTGGAAGCCTTCCGGCAATTTGATCCGGTCTAAAGGCAGGGTTGTCACCGCTTTGCGGAATATTTTAGGCGTGGGCGGATTGATGTTTTTGCAGGAAAAAACGACGCCCGACAGCGCAATCAATGCAACGAATGCATGCAGTTTCATAAGCAAAAGCTTTATCAGGTTGAATGGATGATCCGGAATCAGGGCCATAAGGTTCTTGCGAAGCTACGACTTGCTGGTTGTATTCTCACAGATAAACACAAAAGCAGGCGGAACGTTCAGCGGGACAAAGCGCAAGGTCACCTTATCGAAAATAGATTCGTAAAGATGCTTGAGGAGCAGCGAGTACTGCATTTGGGTGAAAACCCCTCCCGGGCGAAGCGCAGCAGCGCTTTTGCGCAAAATGTCAGTGCCGAGTTCTTTGGGCAATGAAAGAAACGGCAGCGCCGAAACGATGTAATCAGCGTGGTCAAAGCCGTGCTCCTCGAGTTGGCTGCTGATGTGTTCGGCAGAATCTTCCACAACCACTAAGCGGGGGTCGTTGATGTTGCGGAGGATTTCACAAAATTTGTCGTTGACTTCAAAACTGATCAGTTTTGCGTCAGCAGACATGCGGTCGAGAATATGGCGGGTAATGACGCCATCGCCGGCGCCCAGCTCTACAATAATTTTTGCCTTTTCAAAATTGACCGGACGGATCATTTCGCGGCATAAAAAACGGGAACTCCGGGTAATCGTGCCCGTCGTACGGATGTTGCGGATTCCTTCTTTGAAGAAATCAAGGTGCTTCATGTACATCTACTCAGTCGCTTTCCTGGTTGTTTAAATAATGCCTAAAGGTACGAAAATATGCTGACCCGCCTTCAAATATTCCCCCAACTGCGGCAAATGAACGAGCAAACGCAGATTGACCCGGTGCAGCAGCGCGAAACCAGATAGAACGGGTTTCAAATTTTTCGGCTCAACCTGCGTTATCTTCTCAAACGAAAAGCTTTATGCGTAACCTGATCCTTCTCCTATGCATCTGCATGCAGGCCAATTCCCCGCTTTTTGCCCAACCGGTTTCCCTTGCGAAAGCCCTGGAAAATGGCTGGGTAAAACTACTAACAGCCAGTGGAACCGGAGGCCACCGCAACCTCGCGCTCAAAGCCACCTTTGAAAACATTTACAAACGCAAACTTGAAGTGATCGTGCCGGCTGGCTACCTTTTTTATGCTGCCGACTCTACTTATCAGGATTTGATGGTCGTCCGGGATCGCTTAATTACTATGGAGAAAGGAGCCCGAAAAAGCGCACCGCTCCACACCCTGTGCATTCGGTCGAACCGGGCCTCACCACTTGCGGGCGTTGCTTTTTCTTCGGCGGGAATGGCTGTCGGCGCGTTGGCGCAGGTGGCAAAGTACATTAACGACCAAAAATTGCACGAATCCGGCGCAGCGCAACACGCGGTATGGGCGGTATCCAATAACCACGGCATCGAAGGCATCGGAGACCCGAATCTGGCGAAGTTTACAGCCGAATTGCTTGGAAAACCCGTGCCCACCTATCATATCCAGTACGCAGAGACGGATCAGCCCGGACAAACTGCGTTTCAGAATGAACCGGTAGCGGTTAGTGGAACTTTCGAGTATGAAAACACAGCGGACATCATTGCCACTTTTGCCGTATACAACGAAGCGGGAGAACGCGTATTTACTTTTTTTGAAAACGAGGTGCGCAAGCCGGGCAAACACCGGTTTAAATTTAATTTCCAAACGAACCGCCTGCCGCACGGGCTATACCACACGCGGCTCACAGATTCAACCGGGAAAATTTACGGCGGGGTGCCTATTCAACTCTGAATACTGTCTGTCTTTTAGTTGGGTGTCTGCTCTTTAGAGTTCGAGAGCAAGGCATGTGAAGGCCCAAAAGTGGGAGTCCCGCCCGTCGGACGGGATGACCAATTTTGGGCCTTCGCATAACGCAGCTATCGGGCTATAAAGACAGACACCAAATAAGCATCGAGGCCGCCTTTCAGATTATACAAATTTTCAAAACCAAACGCTGTTTCCAGTTCGCGGATGGCTTTGGCGCTCCGGCTGCCCGATTTGCAGTGGACGACTACCTTTACTTCCCTGGAAATCTGTTGCTCACTTTTCAGGATCGTGGATAAGGGCATCAATTCCCCCCCAATATTGGCTGCTGCGTATTCTTCCGGCTCGCGCACATCTATCAGTTGGAAAGTTTCGCCCGATGCCTGCCATTGCAGGAATTCAGCGATGCTGAGTTCGCGAACCGGCTTTCCGGGGGATTGTACCCTGCAGAATTCCTCGTAATCAATGAGTTGGGAAATCGTCGGTTTTTCTCCGTTCAGCGGATTATCGGCGCGTTTCCGGATTTTGAAGGTGCGCGTTTCAAAGTGCAAACCGTCAAAAATGAAAATCCGGTCGTGCAGGACTTCCCCCAAACCGGTGATGACCTTCACCACCTCCAATGCCTGCAAACTTCCGATGATGCCCGGCAATACCCCCAAAACGCCCCCTTCTGCACAGTCAGGAACCAATCCGGGCGGAGGTGGAACCGGGTGGAGGTCGCGGTAGTTGGGGCCAAAATTGCCCTGGTGGTCGGGATAATTGAAAACGGAAACCTGCCCTTCGAACCGGGAAACTGCGGCAAACACATTCGTTTTGCCGAGCAGCACACAGGCATCGTTTACTAAATAGCGGGTTGGGAAATTGTCAGATCCGTCTGCAACGAGATCATAGTCCATGAGTATGTTCAAGGCATTTTGAGCGCTCAGTTTTTCAGGGTGCAGGGTTATCCGGATGTGCGGATTCAATGCTTCAAGCCGGCGTTTTGCAGCCTCTACTTTCAGGATGCCCAGGTCTGCTTCGCCGAACAATACCTGGCGCTGCAGGTTGCTGTCTTCTACCACGTCAAAATCCACAATGCCGATATGACCCACACCAGCCGCGGCAAGGTACATCAACAATGGGCTGCCAAGGCCGCCGGCGCCAATCACCAGCACCTTTGCCGCTTTCAATTTCTGTTGCCCTTCAAGGCCGAAACCCGGAATGCTGAGGTGCCGTTGGTAGCGGTTTAGTTCTGCTGCCGAAAATTGGATATCCTGGTATGACATCTGTTTGGGTTTATCTGTACCACCGAACGCTGTTCGGTGCTTTTAACGATTACTTGTACCCATCGAACGCTGTTCGGTGTTAAATTGCCGTATGAAAGGTAAATAATTACCCTTATCCTTGCGATTTGGTTCGCGATAATATTCAGAAACAATGCCGACAAAAGGAAAGCTTTACCTCATTCCGGTGCCACTTGGTGAAGAAGGAGGCTTGCACAGCATCCCTGCATACACGGCAGAAGTGTTGCGGCAGCTTGATTTTTTCGTAGTGGAACGCGCAAAAACAGCCCGGTATTGGATTAAAAAACTGAATCCGGAGCGCTCGCTGGAACCCCTCTCTTTTTATGAACTGAACGAGCATACGCAGGAATCCGAATTGCGTGGGGCGATGGATGTTTTGTTGAAAGGCGGAAACGTCGGCCTGCTTTCTGAAGCAGGTTGTCCCTGTGTGGCCGATCCGGGGGCCATCATGGTGGCCTGGGCGCAGCGCCAGGGCATTGCAGTAGTTCCCCTGACGGGACCTTCTGCCATGCTGATGGCGTTGATGGCTTCAGGAATGAACGGACAGCGGTTTTGTTTCCACGGCTACCTTTCGCCAAAACGCGAACCCTTGCTGAAAGACTTGAAAATGCTGGAACAGCGTGCGGCACGACAGCAGGAAACACAGCTGTTTATTGAAACGCCTTACCGGAACGCCATGGTTTTTGAAACAGCCCTTCAGGCCCTGATGGGCGAAACTTTGCTCTGCATTGCAATGGATATTTCGCTTCCGGGGGAATACATCGTGACCAAAACGATCAGGGAATGGGCAGAATCAGGCATGCCGGACGTTCATAAACATCCGGCAGTGTTCCTGATTGCAGTACAAAATATGCAATTAAAAGGAAAAAGTGAGAGCGCGCATTTCAATAAGAAGCGCAAGTAATTTTAATCAATCATTTCCATTTCGGCAGAGGCATGAACAAGCTGCCCATAATGCTTGCCAATCATGTCTTTGAGCTCTTTGCGGGCAAAAAATATGCGACTCTTTACGGTGCCAAGTGGCAAGCTCAGGTGATCGGCGATCTCCTGATATTTATACCCCTGATAGTGCATCAGAAAGGGAATCCTGATGCTGTCGTCTAAGGTATCAAGCATACCCGTGAGTTCCTGCATAGTGATATTGGATTCAGCCGCATTGGAAATAATGGTGCTCCCGGAATTGATGTAGTACAGGTTATCGGTAGAGTCCATTATGGTGTTGGACTTCATCTTTTTGCGGTAGTTGTTGATGAAGATATTCTTCATGATGGTGAACAACCATGCCTTAAGGTTCGTGCCCGCCAGAAATTTGTCCTGGTTGGTCATGGCGCGGAAGGCAGTTTCCTGAAGCAAATCTTTTGCGTCCTCGTTGTTCTTCGTCAGGTTGTACGCAAAAGCCTGAAGCAGTGGTGATATTTCGTGGAAACGACTATGGAATTCTACTTGTGACATGATGCGCTTTTTTTGTTTAAGTAAACAGGCTCAGTTATTCTGTTTTGTTGAACCAAATGTACGATTGTATTCAACAAAGTACAAGAAAAACAACCTATTTTTTGATCAATAATGCTGATGATGGTGCAGGTGTTATCTATATCTGATAAAAATTTGTTGATAATCAGCACATTGAATCAATGTATAGACACGTGGTTTTTATTTTTTAATTTTCAAAATAAATTGAAAGAATTGAATAAAGACTGTTTTAGCTGAAACAGCAGGGCATAGAGACCCTGAAGCAGCCTTTTTGTAAGCGCTTGTTCGTAATCTTCAACAAGTGCTAAGGGGCGCTGAATTAATAAGTGTCGCTTTTGCCAGGCAAGGCATTTTGGTTCTAACCGAGGCGGGGGTTCCCTCCCTTAGCCATAGCTAAGGGAGGCGGTTCCCCAACGAAGGGTAGGAGCAAAAGGCCTCCTGGAAAAGTGGACAGTTATTATTTCAGCGACCCTAAAGACGGTTTGTCCCGGACTGCTATCCTACAGCGGGAAAAATGGGAAAAGGAAATGGTACGCTAAGGCTTAGCCGGAATTCCCGGGCAAGCGCTAAAAATCGGTGCCCAGCGAAAAATGCAAACGCGGTTCCTGAACATCGCGGGTTTCTATTCCCCAGCCATAGTCGAGTTTGAGGAAATACCCAAAAACAAGGCAGCGAAGCCCCACGCCATAACCGGCTACAATTGGATCCCGGAAATATTTCACCCGAACGGAAACCAGCGGATCTTTGACGTCTGTTGGGAATGTGCTGATATTGAGTGGATTGTCTTTGCTGAACGGATTGCTCCCACTCCAGGCTGTACCGGCATCGAAGAAGCCGACCACCTGAAAATTCCGGAAAAAAGCCGAACGGATATTTTTGGACAAATAACGGAAAACCGGAACGCGCAATTCCGTATTGATCAAAGCATAGGAGTTGCCATTGCGAATATTCCGGGCAAAGCCGCGCATCTGGGCAGCCAGGGCATTGAACGCAAGGTTGCCTTCCAGCCTTGGAATTTCTTCGTTGAATTGGGTCGAGAACAAACTATTTTCCACGCCGCCCATCTGGTAAGAAATTTTTTCCGCGCCAAAAGAAGTCGCGCCGGCTACCCGCATCGCCACGATGCTATATTTATCAAGGCGGTGATAGTGCCGGGCATCAAGGCCGAGGATGGTCATAATGCCTTTGCCGAAATCGAGGCTTGCCCCATTTGTAAAGTCGAGGTTAAAACTTTTGAAAACCTCTGCATAGAGCCGGTAGCGACTGCCCCTCATCAGGTTGATTCCGAGGTCAAGGGTGTTGTCAAAAACGTATTCTAAGCGAAGGCTTGCGCGTTGTTGGCTCACAGAAGCTTGCTCTAAGGTAGAGCGTTCTGTGGAAAGCCGGGTCACCCGGTCGCGGCGTATCCCCGCCGTGGCCCGGAAACTTCTGAAAATATCTAATGGCCAGGAAACGGCAAACTGCCCCAGGATGGTGTTGACCTCCTGCCGGGGAATAATGAAACTGATGGTATCCACCGTCTCCCGGAAATTGCTCCGGTAAATGGTATAGTATTTGTCTAAGCGTTTTTTCTTGTCCTTAAACGTGATAAAATACTCTGAACCGTTGAAGGAAGTGGGTATTCTGGCGCCGCCCTCCAAATCATAATCTTCCAGCAGGTCTTTAAAGTTCGCTTTGAACAGAATGCCCAAAGGCGGCTGAAAATCGCCGCGGGAGTTCGCAGCATGGCTCTCCCAGGTTCCAAAAAGGACAGAATTATCGAGTTGCGTCTGAACAAAATCAGCCTGGAACAACAAGCGGTAAGGAATGATGATGCCAGGACGGAAACGGTGAATTTCTTCGGGCGCCCCGGTTGCGGCCGTCCCGGCTCGCTGCGGGCCGTTGCGCTGCGGTTTGGCGGGAAGGGGATCTTCTTCTTTCGCTTCCGGTTTTTCTTCGGTATCTATTTTAATGACTACCGGTGGCGTTTCCTCATCGTCAAACTCGCTTTGGAAAAGGTAATTGTCAATGTCAATTTTATGGGTATCCCTTTTCATTTCGGGCAGCTTGAGCGTATCCTGTGTGACGGGTGGTCGTTCTTTTAACAATTTATCCACCACATCGGCAGGCGAAGGCTGGTCTTCCGGTGCTGTTTCAAACAACGGTTTGGCTACGGGCCGAACCGATTGGAAGGTCGTGTTCGCGGCCAGGACCACGCTATCTGCGGTTAAAGGCGACACCATGACCTGGTGTTTACCGTCTTTAATCATCAACTCCACGATACGCATGGACGCAGGCGAGGTGTGCTGCCCGACCAGGTTGCGCGTATAATTGGTATTGGAATGGGTGATGGCGCGTTTTTTGTAAACGGGCCGCATCACAATGGTGTCTATTTGTGCAGTGTCAATGCGGCTCAGCAGGGAGTCAGCGTTGACGATGAGCTCTGTTCCGTCGGTCAGAGAAACATAGCGGTCGTAATGGTGGAGGTAGGTTTCTAAGTAACCAGCTTCCCGATTGTAGATGCCGCTTTGATCGCTAAGCCAGGCAAAATAGGTGGTATCCACTGCAACCGGCGCTTTTTCGTTGGCGTAAGGCGTATTCGTCACCCGCACCAGTTCCCGGCTTCTGTCATCGAGGTCGTAATAAAAAATATCGAAAGTCTGAACCGGGGTGATGCTGTCCAATTTGGGTTGCAGCATCAGCGAATCCGGGCGATTTGAAGCAAACAGGATGCCGCGCCGGTTATTGACTTTGACAAAAGCGGCGTCGAGGTCGTCAAAAATGTCATTGGTCAGGCGTTCCGACTGCCGGGTGTTGATGAAATAGAGGAAAATATCAGAAAAGCCGCGGATGGTTCCGGAGAACACCAAAGTCACTGGATTTACAAAATCAATGCTGTGAACCCGTTGGTATTCCGGCGCGAGATCCTGCACGGTCTTTTTTTCGGTTTTAACATCGTACAGCAGCAGCTTGGTGATGTCCCGTCTTTCATACAAAATGGCGATTTGCTGACCATTCGGATTCCAGGCGATGAGCGGATACCCATAATCTGTTGCCTGAAAAGCATTCCGGAACCCCTCTTTGAAAATCTGGGTGCGTTCGTTTTTGCCAGACAAGGCCTGCACATAGACCTTAACCTGGCCGATTTCATTCGTTTGATAAACAATCTGTCTGCCATCCGGGCTCACCCGAAGTTGGCTGATGGGCAGGTTGCGTTTGTTTTTAATGGCAATTTTCCGGCCTTCCGGATCTACCCGGCCAAGCAATTCGTTTTCGTACCTGCGCCTGAAAAACTCTTCCCAACTGCTAATAATAGAAGGATAAGAAGCGCCCAGCACATACAGAAAGCCGCTTTCAACGCTGCGATTAATTCGGGTGAGGTAAAGCAGGTTGGAAACCGTGGAAGCGCCATAGTTTTCGCCGATAAAATACCAGAACGCATGTCCGGCTAAGCGCGGATTTTCAGCGGCCAATTGTTCAAACCCTTTAAAATTTTTGTTCAGCAGGGCGTCGCGCAGCAAATTATCCGTTTCCGTATTCCAGTATTCGCCGATGTAGGACGTCAGACCCTGTTTAAACCAGTCGGGCAGGTTCATCATCACGGCATTCTGGACGATTTCCTGCAAGGTGGAGCCAAAAAGCATCGCGTCTAAATAAACGCTGGCAATCCCTTCCCGGATCTGACTGCGCAGCTGGGTGTGATCGCCGTTGAAATACACAAAAATTTTGTTGCCGACAATTTTGGTATGGCCGGTCGTATTTACAAAGGCGTCTTCCACACCAATATTGCTTTGTTTAAGATCGGTCAGGTCGGTATAGACGATGATCTGCAATTTTTCATTGAGCGGGTGCTCCAGCACGGCCTGGATGTTTTTGAAATCCTGTTCGGCGATCTGTACGGCAGCCTGCCCCACATTCCTCGATTCCCCATACCAGAAAGTGATAAAATTGTCGCTTTCGTACTTCGACCACTCGTCAAAGTCATCGTGGTATTGCACCCGGTTTTTGCCAAACTCCGCGCGGACGTACTGCGCATTCAGTTGCAAGCCCATAGCAGGCAACAAAAGGAAGGTCAGAAAAATATACCTTTGCATGGAGAATTTTTTTGCGGTTTTCAAAGCTGCTTTCAAGATAACAACTTTTTTCACCAGCAGATTATAAAAAATAAAAAAAGATGGCGAATGTTGTTCGGTTGACATTCAACCCCTTCGAGGAGAACACCTATATTATATACGACGAAACCAAAGAATGCGTCTTGATTGACCCGGGTTGTTGCAACGCAACAGAGCGTATGGAGCTGGAGCGTTGTATCGAAGAATACGGATTAAATCCTGTTCGCCTGCTAAATACGCATTGTCATATTGATCATGTGTTAGGGAATGCCTTTGCGGCAAAACGCTATCAACTGCCTTTGGAAATCCACGAACGGGAAATTCCCATCCTCAACTCCCTGTTGCAGACGGCTTTGTACTTTGGCGTGTCCGTTGAAGAGGCGTCGCCTGCACCCGGACGTTTCATCGAAGTAGATGAAGTGATCACTTTCGGGGATACGCGCTTAGAAGTCTTGTTCACCCCCGGCCATTCGCCCGGCAGTATTTCCTTCTATTGCCGCGAAGCGCGGTTCATCATTGCCGGCGACGTGCTTTTTCAGGGCAGTATTGGCCGCACCGACTTGCCCGGCGGCGATTATGACGTGCTCATTAACAGCATTAAAACGCAGTTGCTGACGCTGGATGACGTCGTGAAGGTTTATCCCGGGCATGGGCCGGCGACAACGATTGGGGGGGAGCGCAGTAGAAATCCTTTTTTGGTGTGAGGTTCCTGTAAACAAAATCAGAATAGTGCTGTTGAACAACCTTATTAAACTAAAGCCCTATCAACTTGGCAAAGAAAGTAATCGTCATCGGATCTGGGTTTGCCGGACTTTCAGCAGCGGCTTGCCTTGCAAAAGCAGGGTACGACGTCACAATACTGGAAAAAAATGAAAGTCCCGGAGGCCGTGCCCGGGTGTTCCACACCGAAGGGTTCACTTTTGATATGGGCCCGAGTTGGTATTGGATGCCCGATGTATTCGAGCAATTTTTTGGATTATTCGGTAAAAAAGTCGCTGATTATTACCACCTTGTGCGTCTTGATCCTTCTTATACCATCCATTTTGGTCAAAACGATGCGATGAAGGTTCCTGCCGGTACGGATGCTTTGTACCAATTGTTTGAGCGATACGAACCGGGCAGCAGCGCCAAACTAAAGACCTTTCTGAAAGAAGCGCGCTATAAGTATGAGGTTGGGATGGGGGAGTTTGTCCGTAAGCCCAGCCATTCGATCATGGAATTTGCCGATCTGCGCATCGTGATGAGCCTGTTCCGTTTGCAAATGTTCCGTTCTATGTCCGCGTATGTGCGGTCGTTGTTCCGGAACGAAAAACTCATCCAGATGCTTGAATTTCCGGTGCTTTTCCTTGGCGCAACGCCTGAAAAGACGCCTGCGCTCTACAGTCTGATGAACCACGCCGACCTGGCGCTGGGCACCTGGTACCCGATGGGCGGCATGCACCGGATTGTGGAAGGCATGCTGGCCGTGGCGCAGGAGCAAGGCGCAAAATTGGTCCTGAATGCCGAGGTGAGGAAAATTGAAGTCGTTGGCAACCGTGCCACGAAGGTCGTGACCGACGCTGCTGTTTATGAAGCGGATGCTGTGGTTGGCGCTGCCGATTACCACCACGTGGAGCAACATTTGCTGGCGCCGGAACACCGGCAATATTCGGAGGGCTACTGGAACAGTCGTACCATGGCGCCTTCTTCGCTCCTATATTATATAGGTGTGAACAAAAAGTTGAAAGGGCTGCAGCATCACAACCTGTTTTTTGACACGGACTTCAAGCAACACGCCCTCGATATTTATGAGCACCCCCGGTGGCCCGAAGAGCCGTTGTTCTATGTGAGCGCACCGTCTGTCACCGACCCAGCCGTGGCGCCTGAAGGCTTTGAAAACCTTTTTCTGCTGGTGCCGCTGGCGCCAGGGTTGGAAGATACCGAAGCACTGCGCGAACGGTATTACCACATCATGATGGAGCGGCTTGAAAAGTTGACCGGCCAGGAAATCAGGCCGCATGTCATCTATAAGCGCTCTTATGCGCACCAGGATTTCGAGCGCGATTACCACGCCTACAAAGGCAATGCCTACGGATTGGCCAATACGCTGCTGCAAACGGCATTCCTGAAGCCTAAAATGAAAAGTTCAAAAATAGAGAACCTTTATTATGCCGGCCAGTTAACAACACCTGGCCCCGGCGTTCCGCCATCTATCATTTCAGGGCAGGTGGTTGCAGGGGAAATTGCCAAAAAAGATCATTAAAATCTGTCAAAACCATGCTGAAGCTCTATAACGATACCTGCATGGAGTGCAGCCGGTTGATTACGCACCGGTACAGTACTTCCTTTTCTATGGGCATCCGCGTCTTTGAGAAAAACCTCAGGTCGCCCATCTATGCCATTTATGGGTTTGTGCGGTTTGCGGATGAAATTGTGGACACCTTCCACGATTACCCCAAAGCAGAATTGCTGGAGCGATTCCGGAAAGATACGGATCAGGCCATAGAGGCGGGCATCAGCCTCAACCCGGTGCTGCATGCTTTCCAGCAAACGGTGAACCGGTATGGGATAGACCGGGAACTGATAGATGCATTTTTAGACAGCATGGAGATGGATCTGTGCCATAGTAATTACGAGGACAGCCTTTATCAGGAATACATCTATGGCTCGGCAGAGGTTGTGGGGCTGATGTGCCTGCGCGTTTTTTGCGAAGGCGATGATGCCCTTTACCAAAAACTGATACCTTCGGCCCGAAGCCTGGGGGCTGCATTTCAAAAAATCAACTTCCTGCGGGATATGCGCAGCGATTTCGACGAACGGGGCCGGGTCTATTTTCCTGGCGTGGATTTTACCTGTTTCACCAATGAGGACAAACTGAACATCGAAGCCGACATCAAAAAAGATTTCGATGATGCCTACCTCGGGATCATTCAATTACCGAAAAGCGCCCGCTTGGGAGTCTATTTAGCTTACGTGTACTACATCAATCTGTTTCAAAAGATCAGAAAGGCGCCGGCTAAGCAGGTAACGCAAAAACGTTTCCGGGTGAACGACGGCAAAAAGGTCATGCTGTTGTGTAGTTCTGCGTTGCGCCACAGTTTAAACATGCTTTAGATCGTTATTCCCGGGGGTGAAACCTTCTTATGAGCAATTCAGATCGGGTTTTGAAAAAAGTTTCACCCCGGCATATAAATTTTTTATTATCTCAATCCTGCTGTTTTGCCCCTTTGGGCGCCTTGTTTAAGCCATCTTTTGTGATTTTAATGCGGGAGTCGGGATGTTCTCCAAATTTAATTTTTAGCGCCATTTTGGCCCAAGCGGTTTTCTTGAAAATATTTCTCAAGAATGCTTGCACAGGAAATAATGTGCGCTTATCTTTGCAGTCCCTTAGCGAATGAGCAACAAGGGAGCGCACAAAAAGCGCGAAAGAAAAAAGGAAAAAAGCGGTTGTGACAGCTTTCAGAAGCAGTCGAAAAACAACGGTTTCGATCCAAAAAGTTCATTGACACTGATGCAGAGTAGGTAAGAAGATTTTTAAATCGTGATGCGAATTATACTTGATTTTTATAACAGGAAATCATTCTCTGACAGTCATGTAAAACTACAGTCCTATTAATTTAGGACATAAGAATTTGACTATGGAGAGTTTGATCCTGGCTCAGGATGAACGCTAGCGGGAGGCCTAATACATGCAAGTCGAGCGGCAGCTAAGGATTCGTCTTTAGTGAGAGCGGCGCACGG
>JALHRK010000046.1 GCA_022841505.1 Saprospiraceae bacterium
AAGCCTTCTTCACCGTCAACGGGTACAACAGGTTTATTGCCGGCTAAAATGATGCCCGCCATTTCATCCATTTGCACGGTCTGGTGCGTAACATGCGGGTAGTCCAATTCGCCTTTATTGGTGCGCCCTTTGATGGGGCCATAACCCGTTGCGGGCAACAACTCTGCAAAGCCTTTTTCGCCATTCAGGAAAAAGCGGTCCAGGTTATTCATCGCGTAGGTCGAAAGGCAGGAAGCCACTGCGCCACTTGGAAAACCAAGCTGAAACTGAATGGTCTCATCCACCCCTTTTTTAAATTTTTCGGGATTGGTTTTGGTTTCCTGTGCCGTCACCCAGATGGGTTCTTCGCCCACCAGGTACCGGGCGCCATTGATCGCATAAATGCCAATATCCATCATTGCGCCGCCGCCAGCCAGTGCTTTGTTGAGTCGCCATTGGGTAGGATTGCCAATGGCAAAGCCACAAAGCCCCTGGAAAAATAAAACCTTTCCCAGCTCCCCTTCTTTTCTCATCCTGATGATTTCCAGCGTCTTGGGCTCAAAATGCATCCGGTAGCCTACCAGCAACTTTACGTTGTTTTTATTGCAGGCATCAATCATGGCCTGTCCGTCTTTGGCATTGATCGCCATAGGTTTTTCGCAAATAACATGCTTGCCGGCGTTGGCCACCCGGATCGCCTGGTCTTTGTGCAGGGCATTCGGCGTGATGATGTACACCGCATCAATGTCGGGGTTATCCCGGATCGCATCAAACGTCTCGTAGTTGTAACAATTTTTTTCCGGGATGTTGTATTTGCTCTGCCAGTCTTTTAGTTTAGAAGGCGTACCGCTGATGGCCGCCACCAATTTGGCTTTTTTGGAGGACTGCATGGCGTCGGCAACCCGGGTTCCATAACTGCCCAGACCCATTATTGCGACCCGCAAAACGGGGCCATCATAGGGTTGGCTAGCGGGGGCAACATTACCTGCCAAAACAAAATCCGGCAATTGAATGGCGATTGCTGCTGCAGTGATTTTTTGTAAAAAGTTGCGACGTGAGTTCATAAAAATGAATTGAGTTTACGGTTTTTGCTTCTCCTTCTTAAATTCAAACTCCCAAAAATCAGCATCTTTTATGCCCAGTGCAACCGGGTCAAAAACCGGATCCGTCCCCGCCTTCTTCTGCTTTTCATAATCCTTCATGGCCGCCAGTGCAGGTTTTTGAAGGATTAGAATCGCGATCACATTTAACCAGGCCATAATCCCTACCCCCATATCACCAAGGCCCCAGGCAACGGTTGCTGTTCGCACACAGCCGAAATACACAGCTGCCATGATCCCGATTTTTAGTAAAAGCATCAGCAACGGGCCGCCCCGGTTTGGGGTTAAATAAGCCACATTGGTTTCTGCAATATAATAGTAGGCCATTAACGTCGTAAAGGCAAAAAAGAACAGGGCAATGGCAACAAAATAACTGCCTGTACCAATATAATTTTCATGAAAGGATTCCTGCCCGCTGCTGAACGCCTTATCTATTGCTGCCTGGGTATACGTAGGACTTCCATCGAAATGTTTCACGCCTTCCTGCGTATAATATACCCCGTTATCCACAATTAAATTGCCATCCGGGCCTTTCACATTATACATGCCGGTCACGAGAATCATAAATGCCGTTGCGGAACAAACAAACAGCGTATCTATATAAACAGAAAAAGCCTGCACCAGCCCCTGTTTGGCCGGGTGGGACACTTCGGCTGCCGCTGCCGGGTGCGGACCTGTTCCCTGACCGGCTTCATTGCTGTACACGCCCCGTTTAACCCCAATAGAAATCATGGCCCCAATAATACCGCCAAATGTGGCGTTCGCCCCAAACGCACTGGAAAAAATCAGCGAAAACACTTCCGGAATTTTTTCATAATTCATGACCAAAATCACCACGGCTACAAGGATATAGGCAATGGCCATAAAAGGAACCACAAATTGTGCGACATTGGCAATGACTTTGATTCCGCCAAAAATGATGAGGCCAAGTAAAACAGCCAGCACGATGCCGGTATACATATAATTGATGCCAAAAGCGCTTTTAACGGCAGCGGCAATACTGTTCGACTGAACACCCGGCAGCAATAACCCGCAAGCCATGATGGTGCTGAGCGCAAATACAATGGCATATATTTTTCCGATCTTTTTATTTTTTAGGCCTTTTTCAATATAAAATGCAGGTCCGCCCCGGTATTGACCATGTTCATTTTTTTTAAATATCTGCCCGAGCGTAGACTCAATAAAGGCCGAACTTGAACCCAAAAAAGCCACTGCCCACATCCAGAAAACAGCGCCTGGCCCTCCAATAAAAATTGCAGTAGCCACCCCTGCGATATTGCCTGTCCCAACCCTGCCAGACAGGGAAACAGCTAATGCCTGGAAGGATGAAATCCCCGCAGCAGATTTTTCCCCCTGTAACATCAATTTAACCATTTCTTTGACCAGCCTGACCTGGAAAAAGCGCATCCGGAAAGAAAAATAAATCCCGGTGGCCAACAACAGGTAAATGAGGGCATCGCTCCAGATAATGGCATTGGCGGCGTTCACAAAGGCTTCAAAATTTTCCATAGAGTTGTTCGTTTTTATTTATTCCTCGCATCCCGATGTGGTCGGGGTGCAAATCTTGTTCATTGTATTTGACGCTGATAATCATGTGATTAGGCTTGGAATCCATGAACAAAATCAAGCAGCGCGGAGTATTTGATAAGGCAATGTAAAAACAATATGCCGGATATTGTAGCTTGTTCGCAAGTTTACAATCTTTTGCAACAACACTTTGCGCCAACTGGGCTGGTTACTTATAATAACAAACGCTTACTTTTTTCCTGCTTCGCCATTCATTTCAACTTTTAAAGTCCATAATACATTTACATGTTGGCCTTTCAATTTTCCGGGTTTAAGTTGCCCTGATTGAATTAAATACCTCATCAAGTCCATTACATAATAGGGGCAATAGTCCAGGTCAAAATTACCAAGGCTTTGTTCAATATTTACAATTCGCCCTTCTTTTGTAATTACGAATTTCAGTTCATGTATAAAGTAATAAGGTTCACTTAAACAGCCGTCAATCCGGTTTAAATAAATAGTTTTAAGGGGGTCTCCATTCAGGAAAGTTGGCGGTTCGTCAATTTTATCCTGATCGTATATTTTATCTTTTATTTTTGTTTTATGAAAGATCCATAAAGGCTTGTCATACGGTCGTGAGGGTTTGTCTGCTGAATAATCTGTTGTCCACAAAGTATCAACCTTGTCCGCAGTTGTTGTCGTGAAGCGCCCAAGCGTTTCAAATGGAATAAGTGATTTTGTAAAACCGCATTCATAAGTGCCCTTGAAATATCGTTCTACAAAATACTGGTCTCCTTGTTTTCTGTAATTCCAAATTTCTCCGTCCATGTCTAACGTACTGTCGCTTGTTAGCTGATAATTTGTCCCGTAACAATTTCTTTCGTTATCATAGTAGTAGCAATAGTCAATTCGTTTGTGGGTTTCTGAAAAAACGATGTCCTCCCGGGCATACTTAACGCCTGAAGCGAAGTATTTGCCTCTGTTTGGTTCCTTTTTGCTGGTGTAATAAATGCTTTTTTCAACCCTGATGGTATCCTGTCCAAAACAAGTGGAAACCAATAGGAGAAATGTCGGTATGAATAGGGTGAGTTTTGTCATTGTGTTGGATGTTAATTCATGATTTGCGTTGGCGCTTAAAAGTTGCCGCAAACGTTTTGCAGATTTGCCATGAGTTCCCGAACAAGCTCTAAGTTCCTGAATATGTCTTTTTATGGTTGAAACGGAATACCCTGTTTCGTCACAGTGAACGACCTGGCTTTGAAGCAACATCGCCTTAATATGCACCTCATTCTGTGCCAAACATCCGTAGGCAAAAAAGAGTACCCCAAAAAGTATTTTACGCTTTTTGGGGCACCCCAAGATAATACAATATACTTAAAGTTGTATTGGTTGCAGATTGATCGCAACAACCGTAAAAGAAGTCCCTGTTCCGGTCATTGTAGCTTGTAAATTGATCGGACTATCTTCCAATTGACTTGCTACCAGTGCAGCAGCATAAGAAGTCATAAAAAGTCCCGCTGACAAATCCGGCGACACCACAACAAAAAATCCCTGAGCATTGCTCTGATCCTGCGCTCCTGTAAGGGACTCACCATTCCCCGTCGACCAATACCATGCATTTTTTTGGTTGAACAAATAATATCCATTTGCGCTCGCCTGGATCGTCCAGTATTGATCTGGGTTATTTTGATCGAAAGTTTTCATTTTAATAGTACCGTCCCGGTCACAAGTAATCGCAAAGCCGCCAACTGTTATGGCATAAACGGCACCCAGTTTGATTCCCATAAATGGGACTTGCAAATGCTGGGAAACTTCTGTGATTTGCCATTTTTGGTTAAGGCCGTCATTTTGATTGGGAGTCCAACCCCAGGTGTCAATAGGGCAATTATTGCCTCCGGTATCTCCATTGGATTCGAGATTGGTGTCTGTATTGAAAAAGGAGCGCACTACAAAAAAGCCGTCGTCGGTAGATATGATATTTAATCCTGTATCATTTGATCTTTCAGATACACCCAAAACACCATGCTCATTGCCATTCTGACAATCGGTGATAGACAAAAATTGCTGTGTAGCATCGTTATACAGACAGGCGCCACCAAACAAAACGTTCTTTCTTAACCGCCAGTGCTGGTTAGAATCCAGGGGGTCTGCAGGGGCTAATTTATAGCCAACCAAATTCATGTTATCAATTGAGAGCTCATATTGAGTAATGCAGTAAAGCCCTGCACCCTCGTTCATGAGAGATGTAATCTGATAAGTTTTTTCATAATATAATCCACCGGAATTCTCATCTGGCGTTGGATCTAACATGCTTTCAGGCCCACCGTTCTGTACAATAATCCAAGGCATCAATTCTTTTTGTTTTTCAAAAAAATCGAGAAACAGAATGTTGATGCGGGCTACATTTGGGTTAGTTTTCACATTCAGAAACTTTTCCAGCGCCTCCGGGAGGTCTCTTTCATAATGCTCCAGTGTTTGGAATGGATTCTGCCCTCCCTGAAATTCAAATATATATTGGCATTTAACAAGTCCGTCCAACGGATTCGACGGTGAAAGCTGTGTATTCAAATAGGCTTCCAGATCCTTTACATTAGTAACCCCTTTATAAAGATCATTGACAGAATTCATTGACCACAGGTAATTGTAATTATTGACATAATTGTCGTGCGGATATAAAAGCACAACTTTCGAACTTCCGATATTGCCGAAGTTATCGGAGCCGATCAGATCACCGTAAGTCAAATTTTGGAGGCCTGGATTAGGATTCGGCTTAACTGCAAGATAATCTCCCAGATAAGAATAAATTAATTGGATCAAATTTTGGTTCGTGTTATCATCTTCACTATCTAAGGAAATTTCCAGAAAAACAAGTTCGCTTTTTGCAGTTTTCAGGAAGGTCTGAAGCTGGGAGAGACCGTCACTGGTTGGTCCGCCCAAAACTGTATGCTGTGTGTAATAGGCCCCGGTAATTGGATCATGACAAACCCTGAAATCAAGATAGCGCACGCCTGACATCAGTTGTGACACAACACTCGTATTCTGACAAATGGCAAGGTTGCGGATGATTATGCCCACAATGTTGAAGTAAAAACCAAAAGTGAGAAAATTGGTAATGAATTCTGCGAGGGGGTTATTAGATGTATTACAAGGAGAAATGATTACCCCAAGTGATTTGGATTCAGAATGATGCGTTCCAGGTACGACAATCTCTTTCAATGTTTTATTAGACAGCCCTGGTGTTTCCGTCATCCAATTGGTAATGGTGATGATGTCCGACATAATCTGCTTTTTTGTTTTAAATATGATGAAATAGGTTGAAGCAACATAAGGGGCCAGCGAAAAATAACTTCTCCATATTACAGCATTACACCGGATGATGCTCTGGTAATATGGGGACTGGTACAAATATGGGGGCATCACAAGTGCCGTACATAGGACAAATGCCGCATTGTATAGGACAAATCAAGCAGGTTCAAAAAAAAATTACTCCGCGTTTGGGTTTTCCTTCCAGGCCGAAGGGGCCAGGTTCGTTTCCCGGGTAAAAAGGCGGGTAAAATAGGAGGGATCGTTAAAGCCGGTTTGAAAGGCGATCTCTGCTACGGTCATATCGGAATTACGCAGCAGGTCCTTGGCTTTTTGCAAACGCAGTTCGCGGATGATCTGCACGGGCGTGCGGTCGGCGAGTGAAAGGGTTCTGCGTTGCAATTGGGAGGGAGAAAGGCTCATGGCCTTGCTCAGTTTCTCGACGCCGAAAAGGGGGTCGTCCAGGTTTGCGTGTATAATGGAGAGCACCTTTTTGAAAAAAGGGTGTTTTTGCGCCAGATCGAATATCAGTTTCTCCCGTTGCGCCTTCAGGGCTTGGGTCGTTGCTTTTTCGTGGAGCAGGGCACTTCCCATGGCAGCAGCGGCTTGAAATGCAAGGGTGGTGAGCAACTTTAAATCGGCAGCACTGAATTCCTGCGTTTCTATGCCCGCCATTACGATGGCGCCCAGCACCCGATCCCGGACCCCTAAGGATGTATATAGTAAGAAAGGTGAAGGTGTCTGTCCATCCGAAAAAACAGATTCGGGTGCTCTGGTGATCTCCGATTTGCCATTCAGGGCGATTTTCCGAAAAAAGCCATCCTCGCGCTGCCAATCTACGGTTTGAAGCAAATCGTTACCAGCGCTGGCTTTCAGGATCGTGTTTCGGGAATCTTCCTCATAAAACACCACCACACCGCTCGAAAACCGAATGATCTGCCCGGCCTCCTGCAAGACCAACGATGCAATGGTGTCCAGGCCAAGGACAGAGGATAGTTTTTCTGAAAAGGCATAGATCAGGTTGATCTCCCGGTACTGGTGCAGGAGTTCCGAGCCGAGTTTTTTCTTGTTGATCTCCTGGTCTATACATTGGTTCAGCAACTGCGCAATGAATTCGGCATCAGTTGTTCCTTTTACCCAGCCAGCCGTTTCCTGCTCCAAAAGCAAGGGATAAGCAGCTGCGCCTTCCGGTTGGGCAGTCCCCAACAGGATCATGCCCTCGGTATCTACGACACAGACCCCGCCTTGTGTGCGGGTCAATGCTTGCTCCATTAACCCTGAAATGCCGTTTTTTCGACTGAGTATCCCTTTTAAGTTAGCACGGGCCATCTTGAAACAAGGTTTTATTTATGGTTTCAAAGCCTTATCCACCTGCAATGTAAAGAAAAAAGAACTCCCTTTCCCCAGCTCGCTTTCCACCCAGATTCGTCCGCCGTGATGCTCCACGATCTCTTTGCAAATGGGCAGCCCCAACCCTGTGCCTTGCGGCTTGTCGGTCAGGATATCGCTGATCACCTGGCTAAATTTTTCAAAGACCAGCCCGCGCGCATCTTCCGGAATCCCAATGCCCGTATCGGCGATGCTGATCTGGAGGGTGTTTTCGCCTTGTCGCCGGGCGCTGCAGGTCACTGCTCCTTGTTCGGTGAATTTGAGTGCGTTCGACAACAGGTTAATGACCACCTGAAATAGCCGGTCGGGATCGCCCAGGGTTTTAGGCAGGTCGGGGTCTATATTATTGATCAGTTCGATGCCTTTTTGTTCATATTGATTGGCCATGGCGGCCATGGCCTGCCCGAGGGTTTGGCCCATATCTATCAGTTTTTCGTGCCAAACGAGCTTGCCGGATTCGATCTTTGCCAGATCCAGCACTTCGTTGATGAGGGTACTGAGCCGCTCACTTTCGCCGATCACGATGTCAAGATTGTCCATGATCTGAGTGGCCGTGCGATCTGTTTTTGGGTCAGTATGGTCGAGTTTAGGCAAAATGCGCTCTTCCATTCTATTTTTGATGATCTTTGAAAATCCCAAAATGGAAGTCAGCGGCGTGCGCAATTCGTGGCTTACGGTGGAGAGAAATTGGCTTTTTGCTTCGTTTAAATCATGCAAACGACTGGTTTCGGCTTTTTCCTGATTGCGTTTTCGCTGAAGTTGATAAAAAGCGTAGGACAATGCTCCAATGACCAAAACATACAAAGTATATGCCCACCAGGTTGCCCACCAGGGCGATAAAATGATGATTTCAATGCTGGCCCCTTCATCGTTCCAAACACCGGCGTTGTTCGTGCCGCGCACCCGAAAGGAGTATGTTCCAGGGCTTAAGTTGGTGTAGGTGGCGGAATGTACGGCGCCGAGATACTGCCAATCAGGGTCGAAACCTTCCATTTTGCAGGCGAACTGGTTTTTGGAGGGTTCTGAAAAGTCAAGCGCTGCAAACTCGAAGGAAATGATTTTAACATCGGGGTTTAGGACGATTTTTTTCTCGTAAGAAATGGCTGTGGTAAGGATGGCATTCAGGTCTTTTATAGAAATGGAACGGTTGGAAACCTTGAAATCTGTGAATACAATGGGCGGAACATGGTTGTTGCGTTGCAACATCCGCTCGGGATAAAAACCATTCATCCCCCGAATACCGCCAAAGAACAGTTGCCCATCGCTGCTTTTAAAATAAGCCGCCGAATTGAATTCAAGGTTTTGAAGCCCGTCCTTTTCATCAAAATTACGGAAACGGCGGGTCGCCGGATCGAAAACGGAGAGGCCTTTGTTGGTGCTCAACCAAAGGTTTCCGGCAGCATCGGGCAGGACGGCATACACCACCTGATCGGGTAGTCCATCTTTTTCAGTGAATGATTCAAAGGTTTTTTTTTCCTGGTCAAAGCGGTTCAGGCCACCGCCGCCAGTTCCGATCCAGAGATAACGACCCGGATTCGTAGGGTCTGCTGCGATGGCTTTGACGGTATTTTGATTCAGACTGGCCGGGTTCTTAGGGTCGTTTTGAAAATGTTGAAAGCGTTTTTCTGCCGGATCAAAACGCAATAAACCTTCGCTTGTACCTATCCAAAGCAAACCTTTTGTATCCTGATAAAGGGTAGGGAATTCATTGTTCAGGATGGTAAAGTTCTTTTCAGGTAAATAGGGGTAGAGCGTAAACGTTTCAGTTTTAGGATCGAAATGACACAAACTGGTGGAAGTGAGCATCCACAATGCCCCGTCCTTTCCAGCAATCACTTTCCAGATGTAATTATGTTTTGGTTTATCGCTTTCAGGCACGGGACGGAAAGTCCGGTCTATTCGAATTTTGTCGAGACCAATTCGACTGATTTTGCTCAAACCCTGGGACCCAGCCAGCCATAAGACCCCGGAGGCGTCTTCAAGGATGGAAAATATAAACGCGCTTGTAAGGACCGACTCGGAAGGGTTTGCAGGTACGATGCTACTGGACGTGTAATCGAAATGATAAAAGCCCATCGCTGAAGTAGAGAGCCAGATTTGACCGTCTGCCGTTTTGCAAATGGCGCGCAGGCTCTCGCCTTTGTAAAGAAAATTGGCCGGGTCGCCCTGAATTTTCCCGGCAAAACGATTGGCCTGTCTGTCCTGTTTCAGCAGTCCGTTCCCTTTGGTGCCCACCCACAATAAGCCTCCTTTGTCTTGAAGTAATGGGCCGGCGCCGGAATGGAGTGGGTGGTCTGGGTTTTTATCCGAAGTATAAAATACAGATGTGCCGCGCTCAGCATTGAAATGTAATAACCCATTAATAAAAGAGATCCAAACATTGCCGCTGTTGGTCTCTGTGAGTTCAGCGGTTCCTTTCCAATAGAAATTCTGGTCTGCTTTGTTGACTCGCCTTATGGGGAAGCGCTGCCAGGCAACTGCCTCAGGATCCCAAAGGCCGATCTGATCGGCGCATGCAACCCAAACGGAGCCCTCCTTCCCGGAGCCAATCGTGAAGGGCTTGTTTTGGCTTTCCCCAAGCCCTTCCAATTCTTTTTGCCAGTTTGGGTCATTGGCATCTTGAAACTTTCGACTAATGATAAATGATTGTCCACCCACTTCTTCCCTGATTCGATAAAGGCCTGTGTGCGAATCCAGCCAAATAACCCCTTTTTTGTCTTGCAGAATGTTTTTGACAGATATGCTGACGAGGCTGCCTGATTCGTTTTTTAAGTGGGCGATCCGAGTGATTTTAAGGTGTTTGGCATCCTTCGCATCAGCGGGCATTTCGAGTAAATGCAGGCAGTTGTCGTCTGTATGCAGCCAAAGCCGGCCTTTGGCATCTACCAACAAACCACGTGTTTTTTCGGAGCTCAGGTCGTGCCCTTGAGCGGCATTGGGAAAAATATGCTGGAAGACCTCTTTTTCCGGGTCGAACAAATTCAGCCCTTTAAAGGTGCATACCCAGATCCGGCCTTGCTTATCCTGGGCAATATCATTGATATAATTGTTGGAAATAGACGTGGAATCGAACGCGTCGTTTCGAAAAACCTTAAAGCGGTAACCGTCGAATCGGTTCATTCCGTCTTTGGTGCCCACCCAGAGAAAACCCTTGTTGTCCTGCATCAGGCAGGTGATCATGTTTTGAGATAACCCAAGTTCGGAGGATAGCCGCTCAAAGTCCAACTGCTGAGCGGCCAAAGGCCACGCCCCAAATCCACCAAAACAGGCAATCAGCAAGACCAGGACGAAACGAGACTCAATGGATTTTGCTATCATCACTGCAAACCAAGCACATTCCTAGCAATTTTTAACAAAAAATCCGGATCGAATGGTTTGGTCAGGTATTGATCAGCCCCTGCCTGGCCTCCTTGTTGGCGGTCAACTTCCTGACCTTTTGCGGTAAGCAGAATGATGTAAATGCCTTTCATGGTCTCGTCGTTTTTTATCCTGGCGCATACCTCCACGCCGTTGAGATAAGGCATCATGACGTCTAAAAAGACCAGCTGTGGCCGCTCCGCCTGAATGCACTCCAGGGCTTCGCGCCCGTTTGCGGCAAAAAGCAGCTCCACACCTTCGTCCTGGAGATCTTCAAAAGTTTGCTCCAGCAAGAGGCGGATATGCGTTTCGTCGTCGGCAATTAAAAGTTTGCGTTGCATGATGATCGGTTAAGTCTGAAGGTTAAAATAAATACATAAACACATAGTTATTTTGTTTGAAATACGTCGTCGGCGATTTGTGTTGTTTTCTTTGCTGTCTATGATGATACAAAGGTGGGGGATTGCCCAGGGCTCACATAGGACAAATGCCGCATTGTATAGGATAAATAAGGCAAATGGGAAGAAAGTATCCGGGTTAGCCTGACGTCGGCGAGGAGCCAATTTTATTTGCTAACCTAATGCTTATGGAACGCCGTCTGGAATCGGTGGCGCTTTCAGGCTGAAAAGCCAAGTACTTCCCGTCGCAACAAGTCTAATAAAGGAAATAAGTGATTTTGTTATATTTTCCCAAGTCGTCTTAGTTCCCAAAAACATTTTGCAGTCGCTGAAATGTCAACCGCTGCATTATGCGCTTCTTCAAAACCGGTCCGGAAAAGTTTATAATGCAGTTCAGAAAGCTTTGGCCATTTGTAGCCATAAGGTCCGTTTATTGCACAAAAATTTGTTGTTCGTTCCATTGTGCAGATTTTATTTTTTATTGCCGTTGCTGTCATAATACAGAAAAGCAAGCTGAACCAGTCTCGGCCAATTATTCAGGTCTGTTACCGGCGCTTTCCAGTTTTTGGGTAGTCCTGTCGTTTCTGTGTCAAAAAATAGGTACATATCTTGCTTTTTTGTGCTGTGGTTAGGTTGTTCGGTTTTTTGGGGACTCTATCTTACCGTCAACACTTAAAATATAGGCGCTATTGGGTACTTGAACAAAAGTAATGAAAATGTCTAAATCCTGCAACAGGTCAATTTTTTAAGCATTTAACTGCTGAAAAGAATTGCTTGTAGGTTTAAAGGGCATTGTAAAACAACAACAATACGAATGCGGAGAATTAATGGCGGGAAGCGGGCCTTGAGCGCAAGTGGAATAGCGAGCACATTACGCCAGTCGGTATGCAGCTCGTTGCATACCCTGAATAGTTGCAATTTTTTTTATCCCATTGCATTGGCAGTATAGTAACCAAAAATTCTCAAGTTAAAACTATCCTGTAATGACCTATACGAGATACAGCCAGCAATTAGTAGGATTCCTAAAATTGCAATGAAATAAAATTCGTGTTTATACTTTTCTCGAATTTGAACTTTGGCAATATCTTTATTGATTTTTCGCCTAACCCAGTAGTATGCAATAAAATACAAGTAAAACATAATTGATACCCATGATATAAATGACAATGATGTTGTGAAAAATAGTTTATTTTCAATCCCTTTTAATTCTGAATAGTACCTGGTGTCAGAATATACTTTATTCTTGCAAAAGAAGAATATATTATTTTTTTCGTCATCATTCTGAGGTGAACGCGTTAAAAGTTTGGTATACAAGGACTCCATCGTTTGGCGCTCAAGGGGAGAACACCTCTGGAGAAAGGTATCAAGCGAAGTGCCACGCATCTGACTGTCATAAGGTAGAAAATAGTTGGGCATAAGCCAATCTAAATTTGGTCGACGATTCGCAACTGTGTTTTTTGAAATCCTTTGAGCCAGAATACCAATTGAGTATAGAAATGCAAGTAAAACTGCTGTCACAAATAGTGGAGGTAGTTTTATGGAATTTAATTGCTTAAAAATCTCTTGCATATCAGTAAAGTGCCTTAAAAGAAGGCAAATACTAATAGAAAACAATGCACCAATGGCGATTGTTTGCCCGATTTCATCAAATTGAATTGTCATGATTTTCTAATTTATGAATTTATTAAAGGTACAATTCAGATGAGAGACTCCCTGCAAGCGCGCATTTAATAACGAAAACTTTACATCAGGGGTTTACAAACTTTTTGCTCGTGATTTGCATTACTCATCGTATTTTGCCTCATATTCATTACCATTCCAAATGTATATTTCATCCATGTCAACCACCAAATCATTAACTTTTTTTGTTTTGGTTGGTAAAATGCCAAGCCGACTAATAGCAATACGATTAAATCTGTAAATCTTGCCATTAGAAAACCTCACTTCGCAAATCATTGTTGACCATTTTGAGTATGGCGTTCCAATTAACGAATCTAAGCCTCCATCTCCGTCCAAATCATGTCGGATTAAATCAACTTCTTCTGCCCTCAATTCCTTTATAGCTTTTAACGACTTTTTTTTACTTTGTTCGACCATCACTACTTGATCCCCATCCAGCAAATACCTTTCATCAGACGCATGCATGAACCCAACAGAGGCTATTTTTATACTCCATTGGTCTTTATATTTTTCAATAATGGGATCTTCGCTAATAGAGCCAAAACTCTCTGTAAGAATGAACGCATCCGTTTCAACATCATAAATACAAAAAAATAGGGAGCTAAATGGAACAGCCCACCCTCCGCAAGCTTCAATATGCTCTATTAATACATCATCAAAGCCATCGTTATTAAAGTCCCGGATATCAATAAGTTTGATACACAATTCGCTTTCATCCTCATTTGGCAAAATCGGATACTTCTTTGACCCTATTTTTGCGGAAAGCCCGTTATCAAATTCGCCATGTTCGCCAACTTCTGGAATGTCAAAAGTAGTGTATTCAATTTTTAGCGGGTTATCGGTTTTTAAATGAAATTCAAATGGGATTTTTTTTGCACCCTTGGGGTCTCTCCAATTACCATGAAAACGCACACCATCAAATTTTCCTTCAAAAATTCCGGTCAATTTTCCCTGCTCGTCATTGAATTCTTCCAGGCGTAAGGTTTCTCCATTTCTGGTACCCTGAACCTCAATCTTTTTAGCTTTATTGTTTAGGTACAAAAAATGCCCCGAAAACTTGTCTCCCTGCTGTTCTAAAATAAATTCTGCTAAGGGGGCATTTTTTATTTTCCCAATCAGGATCATTTTTTCTGGCTTGCTACAGCCTGAAATTGCAATCAAAGCGAAGAAGATAATGAGGGCGGCGTTTTTCATAATTTTTCTGAAGGATTGAATGTTTAGCAGACCAGTTCTTAATGTCAATCAGCAAATAGGCCTTTGGCTGTGATCATGCAAATTTCGTTACTTTTTATTGAGGCTGTTTTTACTACTCTGAGGCTTTCGAGTAGCTTACGTTTTGTATTTAGATACATAATAAAAAACACTTTTTGCCAGCTGGTTATATGTCATCGAATCGTTGAATAACATCCTGTGCTGAAATGGTGGTTCCTACGCTAATAATGGCTTCTACGATTTCGGAAAGTGATTTTTGGTCTTTGATGCGATAAGCTAACAAATGCAATAAGGCATCAGAGCTTAAAAGTACAAAGCGTTTAATATCTGTTTTCCAAGTAACGTCATTGATAAACTCTCTAAAGTCTGATTTGAAGGTGTTACTTACTATGACAAAGCCAATTCTTTGGATGCCGTTCTTTTTAAGTTTGGGGCAGTAGTGATTAATATATTCTTTAATAGCTCTATCGTCTGCTGTACTTAACATATAGCCATTAGCGTATGCTTTGGCATCAACAATAAAGGCTACATTTTCTTCCTTGTGAATGGCTATCAAATCGGGTTCTCTACCAGTACCTTGACCTAAATTTTCAATAGTAAAGCCTAATTGTTTAAATATTTCACTAACTTTTTTTTCGTATTTACTGCCTTTTGCAGAGCCTGACATCTCCGTTTCGTTACCCAATTCTATAAGGTTGGCGATTACTCTTGGTATATAATCGTAAATGTCAAAACTGGCTTCGGTTAGTGCTGATATTGGAGTTTCTTTACCAACTTTGACTTGTTTTAGTTCTTTAAGTTTTACTTCCTTTTTGGGATAGGCTGTAATTTTTCTGAAATTCCAAAAGCTGTGTTCTGCTTCCCAATTAGTAATTTTTCTTCCTGTATGCTGTATTAAAATTTGTTTTATTTCTTCATTTAGTTTAAAAAAGATTTCGTATCCCTCTTTTTGTGATTTAACTTCTTGCCATAAACCAATATCAGTAAAAGAAACAATCATTGAACTATACATAACAGGCCATACCTTGCTATTGTGTATTTGCCAGAAGTAAGAAAGGAAATAACAAACCGAACCCGGATTGGGTGCTTTTCGTTTATCAGGTGCTTTGTTGAAAATAGCAGACACATATTTGTCCAATGCTTCAATTTTATTGAGGGCATCAGGCAAGTCTTTAGGCTCTGCCACACATTGCTTCATCAGTTTGGTAAGCTTTTGGGATTGTTCTTCTGGTTCGCTTGTTTTTAATAATAAGTTGAAAAACATTTGCCCTTTAATAGAGGTAAAGCCCCAAAAGTTGTTTTGCTTATTGAAGCTGTCTATTAGGGTTTTAAACTCTGCTAAGTCTATTGCACCTGTAATAAAATCCTGTATGATGATTTTCAAGGGTTCAATGGCTTCCAAACGCTTACTGTCAATGTCTTCCAAGTCATTACCTTTGGTATCTAATACTTTTTTATTGTCAGCAATGTATTTATCCCAAATGGATGTAATTTGACTTTTTATGTTTTGTGATATCATAATTTATTTCATTGAATTGACCTATGACTCAGAGGCCACTTTAGCTGAGTTTATAGCTTAATCGTTTCACAAGTATGATTTAGCTTCTCTGCTTAAAATTACTTTCATTAATGTGTCTGGAAGATCAGTTGTATCGTCTTTGTTTATAAGCAACACCTAAAACTTCCTTACCTTTCTAAGCGCTTGAACAAAAGTAAAGAAAATATCTAAATCTTGCATTAGGTTAATTGTTTTAAAATTAAATTACTGAAAATCACATGCTTGTGACTTTGAAGCTCACCATAAGCAGCAATAGTAACAGAAAATGCGTACGATCATCTACTAGAAGTTCACCTCAGCGCAAGCGAATAACGAGAACATTGAGCCGGGTGGGTTCATCCATTCTCAGAATCTCCATTTTCTATTCTGATTATCGCTTCCAAACTAACAAGTAGATCCCGAAGATGCTTATCTTTCGTATTCCACAGTATTTCCGGGTTAATTTTGTAGTAGTCATGAACAAGGACATGCCTTAGGCCTTGTATTTTAGCCCATTCAATGGTATCATGTTTTTCTTTTAACTCAGAGGGAATGTGGTAAGCAGCTTCGCCAATTACTTCAAAGTTCTTGATTACAGCATCCTGAACTAATTGACTGTTGAAGAACTCTTCATAACTCAAACCTTCAGTATATGAAAATATTTTATTGATGCTCTCCACCATATGCTCAATTCGCTCCAACTCCGTCGGTTTAGCCGCCATACACTAAAAGTTTTTCTTTTTGAATGGTTTCTTTAAACGATTTCAATTCTTGCCCCTTTTCAACTAAATCAATTGCTCTTCCCGTCTGATTGGAAAGTTCTTCTTTCATCCGGATGATGTCAAATAAGGAAACCTGGTTGGGTTTTTTAAATTCTATCATAATGTCAATGTCACTATCCATACTGACAAAAGTATTCCGGGCAAAAGAGCCAAATACCCAGGCTTTTTCAACGGGCTTATCTGAAAAGTATTTTTTGATAGATTCAATGATCGCATCTCTGTTCTTCTCAATCTGCGTGCCTTTTCCTTCTTTCTTGAGCCTTTTCTTAACAGTGTCCAGGACTTCTTCTGCCTGTTCATAAGTGCGAAGGCGATAATAAACTTCTTCACTCAAATATTTGACAACTAATTCTTTAAATGGAAATTTATACACCTTCGACAAGTCTTTAATGATCCGCTCAGGCGCCTTTTTTTTATTGTTTTCAATCTTACTTAAAAGACTTGGATTATACCCAATTTTATCCCCTACATATTTTAGTGAATAATTTAAGCTCAGCCTTAATGCTTTGATTTTTTCGCCAAAAGTTTGTGATTCCATAGCTGATTTATTAATTGCTGCTCAAGGCTGTATACTCGCCACCATACTACTGGACGGTTTTGTCAACATGACGTTTACTAAACTTTTAAAGTTTAGTAAACGTTGCTCCATCTTCCTCTGAGTTGCTGCTTCAAACCTGTAAACTCGCCCCACACTAACCCGCAGTGGACTGGCTTTGCTGTGTTGCTTCACACAAAAATAAAGAATTTGCCCGACTAAAGCAACAGGGAGTCATTCTGCCCCTCACCCCACAAAATACATCCCAACCCGTCCCTTCCCCTTCACCTCCAACTCCCCCCGATATTGACACCCATACTCCCCCTTCACCAATTCATAAGTCTCCCCCGACAAATTAATCCGTCCAGCCTCCCCGGCGCCTTCCAGCCGACTGGCTAAATTCACCGTATCTCCCCAGATGTCGAACGAAAATTTGTGTTTGCCGACCACGCCAGCCACGACCGGGCCGGTGTGGATGCCCACGCGCATGCGCCAGTAGGGGCGACCGGAAGCGAGGTGTTCGCGGTGGCGGGCTTCGATGAACGCCTGCATGTCGAGGGCGGCAGCGACGGCTGCCAGCGCGTGGTGGGGCAGGGGAGAGGGCACGCCGCCCACGCACATGTAGGAATCGCCGATCACTTTGATTTTTTCCATGCCGTGGCTTTCGACAATTTCGTCGAAGCGGATGAAGCATTCGTTCAGTTCGGCTAAGAGTTCTTCGGGCGACATCCGGCTGGCCAGACTCGTGAAATCGCTGAAATCGGTGAACAACACCGTGGCTTCAGCGTAGCCGCGCGGGGCGGCCTGACCGGTTTCTTTCAGCTCGCGGGCGGTTTCGCCGGGCAGGATGTTGAGCAGCAGCGCGTCCGACTTGTGGCGTTCGGCTTCCACTTCCTGATTTTTGCGGGCCAGCAGGCGGTTGTTGCGCCGCGAGAGGTACCAGGCGCCGCCAATCAACAGCATGATAACTACGAATGCAGCGCCGAGCAGGTAGGCGTAGCGCTGGAAATTGCGCTGCCGCTCCAGTTCCAGTTCGCTGATGGCTTTGTCTTTGTTCAGCAGGTCAATCTGCCGGGCGGCGTCGCGCTCCTGTTCTTCCAGTTCTAATCGCCGGAGCGCTTCCTGCTGGGTCACTTCCGCGAGGTTGCGGTCGGCGATGGCGCTGCGGAGTTGTTCGCTCGCCAATTTCAGTTCCGAGCGGGTGCGCTGGGCGGCCAATTGTTCGTTTTGCAGGCGAATGGTGTTGATTTCCTGTTGCTGGCGCAGCAGGCGCAGGTCGTTTTCGCGGTTGGCGGCTTCGAGCGATACTTTATCGGCGTTGATCCGGATGCGTTCGTTGTCAGCCTGCAATTGCCGGATGGCTAACGACTGCACTTCCTGGTCGGCCAGCAGCAACTGGATTTCTTTTTCGGTGCGTTCCATTTGCGTCAGTTGCCGGTCTATTTCGCGGTGGCGCAATTCGTCTTCTGCTTCCAGCGCCTCTTCGATGCGGATGTGTTGCTGATAATAATCAATGGCCTGGGTCAACTCGTAGCGCGCCTGGTGGATGTCGGCGCCGGTGCGGTATACCTGGCTCAGCAGCGCCCGATCTTTTTGCGCTTTGTTGCGGGCCGATTCAAAATAGCGCAGCGCCCGCACAAAATCGCCCTGCCGCAGACAAATCGCGGCGGCTAAATGGTCGAGTTTGGCCCGTTCAATTTCGGAAGGTTGCAGGGTTTCGCGGGCCTCTTCGATGTATTGTAACGCCATGTCCTCCTGGCTCCGGTTGAAAGCCGAAATGGCGAGGTTGTGGTACAGGTTGAGTTGTTCTTTGAGTGGCAAATACCGCCGCAATTCGTACGTGACCTGAAAATAGCGAAAAGCATCCTGCGTTTTGTTTTCCCGGTGGTAGGTGTAGCCGATGTTGTTCAGCGCGGCTGCCAGCTCCGGCAATTGCCCGTTGCTGCGCGCCAGGGTTTCTAAGCGCGTGTAGCAGTTGCGCGCCTCGGTGTATTGGCCGGTCACTTCGCTCAGGGCCGCCAATTGTTGCAGCGCTTTGGTCATTTGCTGTTGTTGCCCGCTCAGGGTGTAGTGGTCCAGCAGTTCTTCGTACGCCGCCCGGGCATCCTGGGCGCGGTCGAGTTGTTCGTACATGGCGGCGATGCCCTTCAGCAGGGCTTCCCGTTCGGGAGTCCAGTTGTCATCGGGCAGGCGGTTCCAGGCAGCCTGGTAGTAATTCAGCGCCTTTCCGGCAATGCCTTCCGCGCGGTAAACATCGGCAATCTGCTGTAAGATCTGCCGGTGCGAGGCGCTGCCATCTTCGTTTTTACTCAGGTATCGCTCCGCTTCCAACCAATAGCCCAATTGCTGCAGGCGGTTCCCGCGGAAATGCATGGCGAGCGCGCCGGCGCCGGCCACAATGGCTGGTGCGTCGTTATTTTGGCGGGCGGTGCGCAGGCAATCTTCCAGGGCGTCGGTGATGCGGATGGAATCTGTCAGCGCCAATGCCTCCGAAATGCAGGATTGAGCGGCGCCGGCGGGAAGCAGGCCAAAAAAGCAGGCTGTAAAAAGGAACCAACGGCTCATGGTTTTCTATTTCATCCGGTAAGATAATCCAATAAACGTAGTTCGCCCGCGTTGGGGATTGAACAAAAGGTCGTCGCGACCGCCGCCACTCAGGCCGGCGTACTTGGAATTGGTGGCGTTTTTCATTTTGAACGTGAATTGCACCTGATCCGTGATGCGCAAATGCCCGATTAAGTCGAGGTTGTAGAATGGAAATTGATAATTGAGCGCACCCCGCGTAGTTGTTGCATCGGGGTCTGCGAACGAGCGGTGGTACATCCCGGAAAGGTATTGCTGGTTGATTTGTAAATGAATGCCGCGTGCAATCCGCGCATAAACGTTGGCCTGGATCAGCCAGCGGGGCATTTCCCGCACAAAAGGCAATTCCCGGCCATCGGGCAGAATTTCCCGGCCTTTCCCGCGCTGGAACTGCAGGCTGAAAAAGCTTTCTTTGCTGACGCCGATGTTCCGCCGGGTCAGGTTCAGTCCCCACGCTTCCCAGTGCAGTGCGCCGGCCTGATTGGCATACACCCTTATAGGAATAAGCGGTGCAGTCGGGTCGTCAAGTTGCAGCGGCAGCTGCGCAATGAGTTGGCTGGCAACCTGCCGGTGCCAGTTGAGTTCTATTTCCCAATCCTGGCGGGAGCGCCAGCTCAGGGCGGCTTCCCAGTTGTTGAACAGCTCGGGTTCTAAAAAAATCTCAAAATTTTCCAGGTAGGCGAAGGGATTTTGCAAACCTCCGAAATTTTGGGCGACATAAGTATCCGAGTCGTAGCTGGCATAGGGAGGCAGCGCAGCTTCCCCGTAGCCAACCCGCATCCGCAGGGAGCTGGCGGGTTTGTACATGGCGGCAAACCGCAATAAATTTTGGGTTTCCCCAAACTCCGGGTTGTAACGGCGCATGCCGGCCAGCAAACTCAACCGGGGCCAATTCGCAAAAAACTGCGAAAACAGGCTTTGTTCGCCCCGGCTGTAGAAGTGGTAATATTTGGTGTCTTCTAACTTGGATTGATTCAAAGCGTAAGGCCGGGTCAGGAAATATTCGGTGTCGCCTTCCTGTATTTGCCCAACCCACCCGGCAGTGACCTGGAGCCAGGAAAACGGCTGGTAAAATAAAATGGGTTCCAATCGAAAAGAAAAAGCCGTCACATCGCTGTAGCGCCTGCCCGAAAAATAGCGGTTAAAAACATAGCGACTCAAAGAATCTGCCAGTACATCGTCGCCGTTGGCATAGACCCGGGTTGCGTTGCGCAGATCCTGATGGAGCGCTGATTCCACGTACACGATGGATCCCTGTGGGTCTTGGTCGTAATTTATGGTGCTTGCCATCACGCGCAGGCTGAAACCCCGGCGAAAGGTTTTGGCGTAGCTGACGGCCCCCTGGGTGAAGCTTTCTCCCGTAAACGTGCCATTGTCGGCGTAAGAAACAGCGGCGGGATGCCGTCCCAGCGCACTGTGGTCGCGGCGGTAGTGGGTGCTTGCCGCAAATTGCCAGCCCCGCCACTGTAGATCCACCCCCAATTGGCGGCTTTCAAAGGGCAGCTCGCCGATATAGGGCAGATAAGTGAACGCATTGACGGGCAGGTAATTGCGGTTTTGAAGGAGCAAAAGGGTATCTACGGCATAGTTTGCCGGGTTGGAAGGCAGGGAAATGTCTATCGGTTGTCTGTTTGTTCGGGTATGGCTCCCGTAAAGCCGGTAGCGCAACCCGCGTTTGCTGGTGCCAATTTTCCCGCCAAAGGCGACATTGATGTCGGTGTAGCCTGCTACGCCCACAAAAAGATCGGCTTCTGCGTAAGCGGGGCGTTCGGTTTGTTGCAGGATGATGTTGATGACGCCGGCTGCGGCGGAGGGGTCGTAAATATCGGCAGCGGGGCCGTAAATGATTTCAATGCGTTCGGCCTGGCGGATGGGCAGTTGTGCGCCAAGCGGCATGCCTTTGAGGTTGCCAGTGCGGATCGGGACGTCGTTGATGAGGATGCGGGTGTAGGCATTCCCCAAAACGCCGCGCATGAGGAAGGTTTCGCCAAGGTCAGCCGAACCGGGTTGCGATACGCGGAATCCCGGCAGGTTTTTGAGCACATCGGCCAGCGTGATGCAGTTGTTGCGCCGGATTTCTTCTTTAGTCACCACGTACATCCCGATAGGCAGGTCGGCGGGATCCTGCAGGTTGCGGGTACCGGAAAGGACTTTGCCAAGCATCCCGGTGTCTGCGGGCGTGCTCAGGTCTGACGTCAGCAGGCGGTTGAGTTGCGGCAGGGTGTCCGACTGGGCGTGCAGCTGGACAAGGGGCATGAGGGCAACGTAAAACCAGCAAAGTATGAGGTTTCTCATGTACAGGGTTTGATTGATGATACAAACATAGTCAGACACTGGTTAGAGTGCTTGCTCACCAGCATCAATAAGGAGCTGATTTAGAATTTTCCTGGAATAATACCGGTTGCTACTAATTAGGACGAGGAAAAGGGGGCGCAAAGCCTTTATCAGGATCATCTGATCTACAAGCTTTTCAATAGTCCAATATCTTTTTTTACATCTTCCAGACTGAGATTGGAGATGGGAATCTTCAGCGAAGAAAGTACTTTTTCAAAATCATAGCGATGATAACCTGCCATTTTTGAAGCGCTCGCTAAGCTTAATTTACCGTGTTCGTAAAAGCTGATGGCCGCCCAAAGCAAAAGATCTTCGCCAAATTCCTGCGGCGACTTGTTCAGCGAAATCAGGAGTTCCTGTTCAACTTTTATTTCTATATTTAGCATGATTCCGATGCATTAGTTGAGAGATAAAGATACAACTTTTTTGATTTATTGAACTGCTTCATGCTTCACTTTCACTTTTTACGAAAGTTCAATTTTCCCAAATTCCTCCAGCCATTAGAGGTCGTAGATGCGGATGGTTGGGTAAGGCTTCGATGACTTTCATGAATTCCTGGACAAAGTCTTAGAACAAAAAACCCGAACCGTCGTTCATACAAACGTCGCCACCATCCTGGGGCGCACAAAATTGATTACTTCAAACGAAACATCAACATGAATATCGCAATTATCGGCACGGGCAACGTCGGTGGCGCCTTGGCTACGCAATGGGCGAAAGCTGGACACCACATTTTTTTGGGCGTTCAGGACACTCAAAGTTTTAAAGGCATTGCCTTGCTCTCCAACCCCAATACCACCGTGCAACACGTTCAGGAAGCCGTGAATGCTGCCGACGTCATCCTCATCGCCGCGCCGGCCACTGCAGCTGCAAGGGTTGCCCAATCGCTGGGCGAAACGGGCGGCAAAATCATCATTGACGCCATGAATATCGTGGGGAACAGGGGGCCGCTCGGGTTCAGCAATACCGCCGACGCCATTCTTGCCAATACCGAAGCAACCGACGTGGTGAAATGTTTCAACACCACCGGTTTCAACAACATGCAAAATCCCAACTACGGCGACCAGGCTATTGATGCCTTTGTGGCCGGCGACAGCGTGCGCGGAAAAGAAGCCGCCATCCAATTGGCCTTAGACGCCGGTTTTGGGGCCTGTTACGACATCGGCGGGAACGACAAATTCGACCTCATGGAACAATTTGCTTTTTTCTGGATCAATCTGGCGATGTTCCAGGGGCAGGGCCGCGAAATCGGGTTTAAGTTGTTGAAAAGGTAAGGGCCGCGCATCGTACTTTTTCAGGACACGGAACAGGCTTTTTGGATTGAAAGGTTTGGTGATGCAATCGTCGAACCCGTTTTCGAGGAATCCGCGGATGGAATCAAGCGAAGCGTCTGCGGTAAATGCGAGCACAGGCGTTTGGGACACGCTTTCGCGATCCATGCTGCGGATGGCTTTCAAAGCCTGTATCCCATCCATATTGGGCATCCAGATGTCCATCAGAACGACGTCGAACTGTTCCTTTTCTAAGCGCTCAACGGCTTCTTTTCCGTCGTTCACCAGCGTGCAGGCTACCTGCCATTTTTCTAACTGGTGAACCAGGACCATCGCATTGATGTGGTGATCTTCTGCCACTAAAACTTTCATACCCGGCAGCGCTTCAGACAACGCATCGGTTAAACTTGAATTTTTAGCGTTCGAATCTGCAGAATGAATGACTTTTTCAAAAGTTAATTCCACTGTAAATATTGAACCCTGACCGGCATTGCTTTCCACAAATATTTTGCCGCCCTGTATTTCTACCAATCTTTTACAAATGGTTAGCCCCAGCCCTGTGCCGCCGTAATTTCTGGATATACGCTCGTTTGCCTGAGAAAAATACTCAAAAATCTTTTCCTGTTCGAGTTCATGGATTCCAATTCCTGTATCTTTTATGGAAAATAGCAGGGTGACGGCCTCCGGGGTGTCTTCTTTTATGGTGTATCTAAAATCAACCTTTCCTTTTTCTGTGAATTTAACGGCATTGGAAAGCAGGTTGGCGAGTATTTGATTGAGTCGGGAAACGTCCCCGTAAAGTGTCCAATTTCCAAGTGAGGCGGGGGTAAAATAATATTCGAGGCTTTTTTCCTGCGCTTTATTTTTAAATAATTTAAAAACATTTTCACATACCTCTTTAAGATTAAAATGAACTTTTTCTAAACTTAAATTCCCGGCTTCTATTTTTGAAAAATCAAGAATATCGGAGACAATTGTGGCTAAGTGCTGCGCTGAAAAATTCAGGGTATTTACGTATTCCCTTTGCAAATCTGTCAGGTTTTCCTCCATCAACATATTGACAAGGCCGATGACGCCATTGATCGGCGTTCTGATCTCGTGGCTCATGGTGGAGAGAAACTCCGATTTGGCCAATGCAGCCTGTTTGTGCGGGGTAATATTCTGACTGGTTCCCCGTAGCCCGACAATATTGCCGGCTGCATCTTTTACGGGTTCGCCAATACAGGACAGGTACCGGGTAGAACCATCCCGGAGTGCAACGCGCTCCAGCATCTCATAAGTTTCCCCGTGTTCTATCGCCCGCTGGATGTTTTCATCTAATTTGGCTAAGTCGTCCGGGTAAATTTTGCTTCGGAAAGTTTCGTACAGGGTTTCCGGCGGGTGGTTTTCCATTTCGAACAAACTGAACATTTCTTTCGTCCAGACTAAGTTCCCGGTGGCGAGGTCGTAATCCCAGCTTCCAACGTGCGCAATAGCCTGCGCTTCCTCAAAATTTTGCTGGCTTTTAATCAGTCCTTCTTCCGCTTTCCTCCGTTTTTCACTTTCTAAAGCCAACGAAATGATATTCGAAATGGATCTGGCAAATCCCTGTTCATTCTCCGTCCAAATTCTTGGCGGCCCGACATGTTCATGGCAAATAACCCCAGCCACCCGATCTCCTTCCTGCAGGGGAATATCCAGCATGGATGAAATGTTCAAAGGGGTCAGATAACCCGCCGAAAACTCCAAAGTACAAGGGTGTGTATGGGCGTCATTTGCAACAATATGCGCATTTTGGTTGAGGCAGGAAAAGTAACCGGGATAATCTCTTCGATGGAGCGTTAAGCCAGGCAAAAATTCATCTGTGCTCAGGTTGTAGACAAAGTCGGTCGTAATTGAAGCAGCCGCCTCTTCTAACCTCCAGACGCTTACCCTTTCGCAGGACAGCGTTCGGGCCGCTTGCGGGATAATTTGCTTTAGTTTTTCATCAAATTCCATATTCAGGGGTAAACTGCTCAATTGAAGCAGGATTTGCTGGTGCCGCAGAATTTCAGAATTCCGCCGGGATTCCATTTCTTCAGCATTTATCCGTTCGGTGATGTCTTCGATCATGGAAATTACCGAAGTAACCTGGCCATTTTCACTCCAAATTGGCGTGTTGGTCCATTTGCAGGTAATAATACGGCCATCTTTGGTCATGTTGTCGTTAATGCTATTGGCCGTGCTATCCCCTTCCACCAGCCGTTGCCAAATGCCATCCACAACAGATTGCGCTTCAGGGTGAACGATATACCCATAGGGGTGTTCCCCGAGCATTTCCCGGGCGGTGTAACCAAAAATAGACTCTGCGGAAGGATTCCAGGAAATAACCCTGAAATCTGTGGTCCAAACAATGAGTCCAATGGGCATCCGCTCGATCTGGAGTTTAAGGCGGGTTTCACTCTGCAACAAGGCGGCTTCGGCATTTTTTCTTTCGGTAATGTCTATGGTCGTACCAATCATCCGCACCGGGTTTCCTGCTTTATCGAAAATGACGGAAGCGCTTCGCAACGTCCAGATCGGCGTGCCATCCCGGCGAAACATCCTGACTTCTTTTTTGTAAAAAGGGATTTCCCTGCGGAGGCAACGGCGGATCTCTTCGACGACCTCTTCAAGTTCATCCGGGTGAACAAGGGAGGTAAAAGTTTCTTGCGTTGGCGGAGCTTCGCCGGGTTTAAAACCGAATATTTCTTCCCAGCGGGGAGAATAAAAAACGACGCCTTTTTCGATGTCCCAATCCCAAACGCCTTCCTGCGAGGCTTCCAGCGCTAATTGCCAACGTCCTTTGCTAAATTGCAGCTCTTTTTCTAATTGCATCCGCCTCCGCCTGGAGCTGTTCAACAAGACTGTGGCAATCAATACCAGCAAAAACAGGCCAATGATAATCAGGATTATGGATTTCATAGTGTTCTAATTGGCTTTGATGAATATCTCGTGTGTTTGCA
>JALHRK010000047.1 GCA_022841505.1 Saprospiraceae bacterium
TTTTCCGGAAAACGCTGAACGGGTAGGGGAGTGGTCGGTGCAACCCATTGGTCTCCATGCCGATTTCTGGAAAAACTCTACTGCTTCTAACCATTTCATCAACATAGAATTGATCCGCAGTTTTATCCGAAAGCGAAAAAAGTATGACCACAAAGGCACTTATGGCCATGCGCTTCTGATCGCGGGGAGTTTTGGAAAAGCCGGGGCCGCCATCCTCTCCGCCCGGGGCTGCCTGCGCAGTGGGGTTGGATTGCTAACCGTGCACGTGCCACGTTGCGCATACGAGGTGTTGCAAGCTACCGTTCCTGAAGCGATGGTCAGCCCGGATTGGAACCAGTACTTTTTTTCCAAACCGCCCGAATCGCTGGAAGTTTTCCAAGCGATTGGCATCGGCTGCGGCCTTGACCGGCAGGGTGAAACCGCCACGGCACTGCTCCAGTTGCTGGAAGCGACGAACCAACCAATGATTTTAGACGCAGACGCCCTGAACCTGCTTTCAGAACACCCCGACTGGTACGTCAAAATCCCAAAAAACAGCATCCTGACGCCCCATCCAAAAGAATTTGAACGCCTGTTCGGAAAATCAGAAAACGATTTCGATCGCAATGCCCTGCAACGAAGGAAAGCCCAGGAGTTGAAGGTGTATATTTTGTTAAAAGGTGCACATTCCTGCATCGCGACGCCCGAAGGCGTTTGTTATTTCAATAGTACTGGCAATCCCGGAATGGCTACTGGAGGTAGCGGGGATGTGTTAACGGGGATACTGACCGGGTTGCTGGCACAACGGTATTCTCCTTTGGAAACGGCGTTGCTGGGCGTTTATTTGCATGGGCTGGCGGGGGATTTGGCGGCTGCGGCGGGGAGTATGGAGGCGCTGGTGGCTGGAGATTTGTTGGGAAGAATGGGGGAGGGGTTTCAAATGATTTAAACATCGCACCGTTAGGTGCGAAGCTGAGTTTTTTGTACTGAGTGTTGATAATCAATAGATTGCAATATTAGCCATGCGCAAAACTAAGCAGCGGGAAGTATAATTGCATTATTGGGGATGTTCTGCGGATGCAAGGTTTCCCTCACACCCGCAGAACTTATCAGGGCCTCAAATTCCCCAGTCTAATTGCCCGCTAAAGGGCACGATCAGGATGACGTCCAGTAAAGCGTCCGGATTAATGCGGTCGCCGTCCAGTAACTCGCCTCCGGTTGTGGAACTGAACCCCATCGTCAATTGCCAGCTAACCTCACTATTGGATTGGAAATTATTCGCGGCGCCAATAGCAGCAGCCCCGGTTCCCGGATCCCAATTAGGGGTTTCACTATTAAGAGCGATTGTTGGTAAATCGCTGTATTCACCTGGATCTGCCAGGACAAGGGCAAGGTAAGCATTTCCATCCTTGCCTAAATTTAATGAACTGGTAGTCAGGTTATTGGGGAATTGTCCGCGTAAGAGGTTGAAATTTAGGGAATAAGTGCTCAGGAATGCGTACCAGGCACTCGAATATTGCTGGCGCAGACTCAGGTACAAACTGCCCTGGTAATTTTTTAGCAGATCTAAATTCGTAACCTGCCGTGCAAAAGTTTGCCCACCCGGCGACGCGGTATAGGAGATTTGAATAATGACATCTGTAATCGCTGCAAAATCAAAAGCATTGGCTGCTTTGGGCATGATCAATTCCCAGTCTGAAACTGCGCCCGTGCCTTCGAAGGGCAGGTATTGCGGGTCATTGAAATTCAATTGGAACATCCCTGCATCGTTAATGCCGGTTGAAATGCTGATTTGCTGATTGGCGCTCCAATTGGCACGAATTGCACCGTTGGAAGGTGTGCCGCCCAAACCCAGGAGGTGTTTCACCCCGTTGATATCGGGACGAACCAGTACCTGGTTGCTCGTTTGTATCAGGGTAGCATTCAGGTTTTGATAGGGCCCGACAACAGCAGGAATGGTCACTGAAATGCTGGCGATTTTGCGGTTGTAATGCCCGGGAAAATCAAGGTCAAAATCCAATTCCGTAAAGCTGAACTTACAGGAGCCATTCTTTTTCAAATCGAGCAGGGCCTGTGGGTTTTTCTGCATTAAAGAAAAAGTTTTGTGAATCTCCTGATAACGGCTGTTGTTGTCGTGGTAGGCTTTTTCCATCTGGGCCAGGCTCAGGGACAACGCATCTCCCGCCAGCAGCCCTTTGTATTGGTCGTTCCATGGGTTGCCGGTTAGGAAGGTGTCAGAAGAACTTAGCTCATACTGGTAGCAAGTTTGCGCCTGTTGGGCCAATTCCAACGCCATCTGGTATGCCTGGTAATACAGGGTACTCAGTTGGCCTGCCATCCAGACGTAGAGGTCTTCGTTCGTGAACTTGGTCTGGAGGAAATTCAGGACATCCTGGCTTTGCTGATACTGCGTTTGCGTGATGCTGTAATCCTGCTGAGCTGCAGAGATGGCATACTGATTGGCAGCAAGCTGGGCGTTAATCTGGCCGATGCTGTCGCTTATGGTCTGGATGCGCAGGTTCCATTCCTGTTCGCGGCGGATGTAGGTTGCGATCTCCTTGTTAAGTCCTGCGCTTTCCATTAGCAATTGAGCACCAATGCTCATCGCTTCGGCGATGGCTTTTACGCTGTCACCAAAGTCCATACCGCCGTCTGCCAACCCAAAAATATCGGGAATCAAATAAGCGATTGACGAACTAGCCTTGATGGCAGCTACCCCAATATTGAGGTCAAATGCTTCAATGCTGGACTCTAAGGCCATGCCTTCCTGGGGCAATAGCACCTGCGCTGCCCAGCCTTGTATAGTCTTCAACTCGGTTTGCGCACTGGCTAAGCCGTATTGTAAACCCGCCTGCGTTTGCATAAGCTGATTCACCAGGTCTGCCTTGGCTTGCAGGGTCATGTTAAAAATAGCGCTCTCCTGTGTCTGTCGCAACTGCGACAAAGTCTCGCCATCCTGCTTTTCTAAGGCTGCGAGCAGTTCATTACCCAAACTAACAACCTGTTGGGTAAAGCTTTTGGCGAGCTGGATCATCTGGTCGAAGCGGTAATAGGGTACCTGTACATTGTTGCCCTCAGCCGGGCCAGAGGCCCCATAAGCTCCGCCATCAACCAGGTCTGCGGGATTGAGTGGTGGGCCAAAGAGTGCGGGTTGTGTGGCCTGTCCTTGCAGGTTCAGTCCGTGGCGAATTTTGTACAGCCGGTTGGCGACTAAGCCCCAGAGTTGGGTAAGTTGCTCATTGTCGGGGATACAGAAGTAGCCGTTGAGGATACTGGCTACGCCTGCGGGCATCGTGCCGCCGCCGGGCAACGCAGCACCTGCAGTAACTTTGGTTTCCATATCAATCAGGAACTCAGGAATCTCTTCTGGGCCATATTGGGCCTCTATTTGTCCGTAGGTGACCTTAGGGTGCAGGTCAAGCTTGTTGGCAGGTTTGGGCGGCACGCCGAGCAGGTCACCTGCCGTCACGTAGAGTTGAGTGGCTTCACTTACGGCTTCCCAGGTATCCACCGTGAAGAGGGAGTCGCCCCAACCGATGAGGTTGCGAATATAGGCCATGAAAATGTTTTTCTCCCATGCCCCCCAGCGGATCGCGGCCAGTGCGTCAGGGTCGAAGGGATCGTAGTGATAGACCGCCGATTGCGCTGGCGCAGAGGTGAGCGTTTGAGCCAAAGTTGCAGGCGCTGTTTCTAAGAAGGGGCGGAAATTCCAATTGGGGCTAATCAAAGAAATGGCGGTTTTGTTTTGATAAAGACTCGCCACCTGGGAGGCATTGAGTTCAATAGACCAGACGCTCAATTCGGTAATCAGCGCATTGTAAACTTGAGGCGTCGTATTGCTGGATGGCTTTCCTACTGTAAATTTGATTGCAGGAAATTCAATACCTCTGTTATAGCCGGTACCACCAAACCATAGACTTCCGTTTCTATAAACCTTAAGCGATCCCGTGACTGCATTTTTCGTGAACACAAACAGGCTCCAAGCGCCATTATAGTTATCTATGCCATCGCTGTGATTGAGGGAATCCCAGTCGCGTCCACTGTTGTTGTTGATTCCATCGTTTCCAGCTTCCCAATAGCAAGATGTGCTTGGCGTGCTGTCACTGGAGGTATTGTACAACAGAAAAATGTCTAACAATCTGGTATCTGTACCTGCAACAGGTAAAGTGCCTGTTGCTGCATTGATAAGTGGAATAGAAAGTTGATAATTTGAAGTCGGAAAATTTCCATACAGCCAGAATGCGATACTCACCATATCCCCCTGCGGTAACAAACTTGGATCCAGGTTTAAATAATTTTTACTGACATCCAGTACTGTTCTAGTGCTGCCGTCCACAAAAGTCTGGGTAGTCCAGCCGGTGGCCTCCGAGCCGAAATGAGCAGGCGTTCCAACCACAGCCCCAAGATTTCCGTCAAGCGGCCAGTAGGCATTAAGCCCCTTTTGTTGCCATCCTGCAGGATTGAAAACAAATTCATACCATTTGCGGGCAGCACTGAATTGTTGCTGGGTTTGAAGCAGGTTGCCAACATATAGGGGGATATGGAAAAATAATTCCCAGAGATATTCCCTCATTGGGCCATTGAAGTCAATGAGATCAGATGCAGGGGCAACTACCGAAGCGGCGTTGGGTGCATAATTGCTGAAACTGGGTTCGCTGGTGTATTGTGTTTGTAATTGGAGCAGGGCAGAAGCGCCGCCTTCGGCCAGTTGTTTCCAAAATGTATTGCAAGCACGGGTATCAATGCGGTGGAATGCATACAGGGGGACGGCTGCGGGCAGCATCGCGGAGGCATAGGTAAGTGCAACCGAATGATCGTTGGGATAGTTTACGGTGAGGATGTCTTCGACAAATTGAAATCCGGAATCATCAACCGGGATACAAAGGAAATTTTCACTGCCGGTGTCTGCAAAGATGAGGCCTGTGCGGTTGGCAACCGTAGTCACACTGGCCGCAACGCTTGACACCTGATTGAGGAGCAATATTTCCTGAGAAGGCAATTCTTCAAAGGATTGCAGGTTACGCAATGCCGAAATGTCTGAATCCGAGAGGGCTACATCTGTCACGATCAAGTCTGCGATATAGCCGCCAAAATAACCTTGCCATCCATAGTTTTCTCCAATTGAAGCCTGAACGTTGGAATAGCTGGGAGCCGATGTATACCCTGAAAGGTTATTGATACAAATACCATTAAGATAAAATTTCAAATGGCCAGATGATTTGTCCCAGGTAAAAGCTACATGGTACCAGGTGTTTAAAGAAAGGGCATTGCTGCCAGAAAGGGTAAACGGCTCCAATATCGAGCCTATTTGCACCTTCATGACCCACGAATCATTTTCAGCGCCTTGATTGAGGAGGAAACTTATGCCATTGGAGAGTCCTGAATCTGAATTTCCAAAAATTATCTGATCCTGAGGATGTTCGCCTCCTGCATTAAATTTCGCAGTATAGTCCATTTTTACCTGAATCCAGGCTGCCACGGTTATTGCCTCCTTAAATTGAAATACCTCTGAGTTCGGAATCGCTGCTGAGCAACTTCCTGCCCCGGGAAAATTGATCACATTACGTGTTTTACCATTCCAGTCAGCAGGGGCAGGAGAAGCCAATGCAACTTTGCCAACACCTCCACTTCGCACTGCCGCGTTGAATTCATTAAAGTAATCTGCGATATCAGTTTCGTTGGCCAGGCTATCCATTTTGTAAAATGCTGATCCGTTGTCGCGGAGTCGAGCCAGTACATGGCTTATGCCTGAAGGTTGCAGTACAGATCCTGCCCCCAATACCAGAGAGGCATTGGGTATGCCCGACCGCGCCTTGACATAGCCATTGAAATTGCCACTGTGTTGCAGATTGGCCGAAAAATCAATGATTGACCTGCTGCCGGAAGCAGTTAATACATAAGCCGGGAACAACGTCGTTACTTTTCCTTTGCCTGCTGCCGCGGCTCTTGAATTGGCCTGGTTTAGCATTTTTTCCCAAACTAAACGGTCCTTGCATTCGACAGAAGATGAAGTGCCCGTGGCAGCGATTGTATTGACAGTGATCAAGTCGCCGTAGCTCACGAGGATTGAGGCCTCTTGCGTAGTTGTCGCTGGTAGCACGGTCAAGCGTACCTGCTTCCAAGGTTTTTGCAGCCAATATTCACGCTCATAATTCCACCCTGCAATCTTCAGGGGCTCTGTTGATGAGAGCACTACATAGCCAAATTCCTCCATGTAGATCGGCATGGCAGGAGCCAATGTCTGTGGCTGCAACCAGGTTCCGTCTAATTTCTGAAAGGTGAAGTATATCGTTGCCTCTACAATATTAACTTTGGGGTTGTTGTCCACAGTGGTATCGGTCACGCTCTTAGTGGCCTGCTGCACCCAAAATAGATACAGCCGGTTGAAAGCATAGATGCAAGTGGCCGTGTCTGCGCCGATGGAGAAATCAAGCTGCTCCCATGCTGTCCAGGCCATGGGTTCATTGGGCGCGAGATAGCCTCGTCTCGTATAAAACGTGGGCGGATCTTGGCGGCTGCGGCCCAAGACATATAATTCTGTGGCGACCTTGCCTGTGGAGACATCCTCTAATTTTCGAGCGTAGCTATCTACGATTATGAGATTAGAGATGTCGCTCATGCCCACCACATACTGCCCCAATGCCTTCTGTATATTGACCTCGGTAAGCTGCCCCTGGTTGAGCGTATTTACAAAGTTTTTAAACAACGGTGTCTGCGCTTTTCGCAAACTGGGATCAGCATAATTTTCGGGGTAGAGATACACCTCCCGATTGGCCTGCCATTGCCGGTAGCTGCCCATCCAGGCCCACCAGGCTTTGGGAATGTAGCAGGTAGCATTCGTCTCCAAGCCATTTATACAGCGGTTTACATACAGCTGAAGGCCATCGAGCGCCTGTTCGATGCGACTGATCTGTACATTGCTTGCCATTTTTACATCCACCAGCAGGTATTCGTAGAGATCCTGCAGGCTGTTTACATCATTGACGACACCTTTCAGGAAATGGAGGAGCAGCGCCGCCAGTATATTGCGTTCTTTTTCCCAGAGCGGGCCTTGAACTTTAGCTAACGATGACTCTAACTGGTCTTCTGAATATTGAGCCTGCAAAGCATCAGACATGGAAGTAGAAAGTCCATTGTAGATGGACCAATTGCTTTGCGATACGCTATTAATCGTTGTATTTCCCGCCGCTGTCAGGTCACTGAGCTGTCCCAAGCTCAACAGAAAGCTGGGTTGCACGCCCATTTTAGAAGCCATATCCAGAATCGTTACCAACAAACGCAAACCGGAAAGGGAAGTCAGGTTGGTATTTGGAACACCTGTTAGTATGATTTGAATTTGCCCGGTTGGCCAGCCTGTTAGTTTTGACAGGATGCTTAGCGCAGATGTAGAATCGCCTCCAGTGGCGGTCATAATCACCAGCAGCCATTGATCTTTAACTGTCGGCATCGAAGCTTTCAGCATTTGCAGGTTGCCGAGGTCATGAAGGACATTCGAAGTATAGGTATATCCGCGGACCATAGGCTCAGTCATGCCGAATGCCGTCGGTTGGCGGAGCATCGCGAGCATATCGGCGGTGTCTAAGGCAAATTTGCGCGTCAGCAGAGTGTTGAGCGACAAGCCTTGCATCACAGCATTCAAATCGCCTTTACCTTCTTCTTCGGCTTGTAGTAAAGCGTTCAGGTGAAGGTTTTGCCATTCGGCTGAGGCTCCTGCTCCAGCGCCCAAATGGCCATGATAGCCATTCCCCGACCAGTCGTAGATGGTCGTTCCGGAGCCTGCGCTCAATGGCCACCATGCCTTGATGCTACTTTGCGCAGAGGGTGCCTGTTTCATTTCTGTGGCTAAAGTTGCAGCCGGAAGCGCAGTGTCATAGTAACGCACGTCCGCAATGGCACCATTCAGGGCGTACGTTGGCTGGTTGATATTTATCTCCCCAATTATGGTTGCCATATCCTGGACAGGGGTATAGCCAGTTACGGCCTGACCACTTACAGCAACAACGCCGTTGACATAAATATTTGCCGTGCTGCCGTCAAAGGTAGCAGCAATATTTTGCCATTTTCCAACAGGCAAAGGCTCCGTGCCGGTGAGTAGTGTATAGGTACTTCCTGCTGCTATTTGCAACAATAATTTACCTGTTTCATTGATGACCAGAGCAAACCCATAAGCTTTGGCTGGGGAAGTGCCCGTTTGATCGTCCCGGCTGACGAATACCCCTTGCCATTGACCAGTGCTATTCCGAATGTTGACCCAGGCTGAAACCGTGAATTCCGCTGAAGCCAGTGCAGAAATATAAGGTACCAGTATCCATGCGTTGGCCTGATTAAAAATGAGGTTACTGCGTTGGGTCGCGGCGGTCAGGGCGTGAATGCCACGCATGTTTGTTATACTCACCCGAAAGGCAGCCGCTAACTTTTGAAGAGCCAGTTCGGATTGCCGTTCTTTGGCTGTAACGACCTGATCCAAAACAGATTGCACCACGGCAGGTGTTTGTGGTGAGCCCATTGGAATTTTCGCCCATACACTGTTGGTCACCGTGCCCATGCGCTTGTATGGACTGTAATCTGTTACGGCAGTTCCTACTCCTTCATTCAGTGGCCAGAAGCCAACTAATCCATCTGCATCGGGATCAGGCTGGCCATACATCATGTTTTGTACTTCTGTTTGGCTCAGTGGCTTTGACCAAAGGTTCATATCCGCAATATGGCCATCATAGTCGCCGCCAATGTAGGATTCACCTGCAGAATTTTGATAAATACTGGTTTGCCCGCTTTGGAAATCGCTATCTACAGGCTGACCGTTGATGTAAACGGTCCATACGCCGTTGTTGTTGACCCATGCGGCATGCGTCCAGGTGTTCACAATAATGAAGGGGGGCAGGTTAGGATCCACTGCCTGCCAGCGATTGTTTTTATCAGCATAGGCAACCTGATAGTTGCCGGGCGAATCCCCCGGAAGAGTGAATTGTGGCCCTTTGTATCCATTATCTGATCCGCCAGAAGGATTGTTATCGGTAGGAGAACTAAACAAGGCTGCCCATGTTCCAGAACCGGGCCATGAGGTACAATACATCCAAAAAGCTATGGTAAAGGAATTTCCCTGGATTACAGTAGGGTCGGCGGCGAGGTCGAACGGTAAAGTAACCTGGCTATCGGCAGCCGTTGTAAAGGTCAATACCCGCTGTTCAGGATTAAAAAGGCGGTATTTTTGTCGCAAAGTCGGCGATTTTGCCAAAGCACTTGCAATGGTGACGACATCAAGTTTGCGCTGCGACAACACAAGCCCACGGTCGTTGATGACATTGCCTGCAATAAGGCAGGCGTAAATTTCAAGGGCGTCAATCCTCGAGACTGTGTCGCTTTCGAATGCCTTAGGCAGTAACATGACCGCCTGGCTGCCACTTAAAAGGCTTTTTTCCAATGCCTCTTTTTGCTCCTTTGTCAGATTCAGATTGGCCTTACCTAACCCATTCCCCAGAAGAAAGGCATAAGCAGGAACACTCAATTGATGTTTTTTCAGCCAGGTTGATTCAGCTTCGAGTTTAAGGACTTCGCTTACGGTTCCAAAGCCTGTCATCCCCATCAGGGGGAGTAATTCCAGAAACTGCACAATTGGCATATTCAACCATTGCGGCAATTTAGCTAACCGGTACAACAGGGTCATGTTTTTGACACTCAGGCCGATCATGGAAGCCGTAAGCGTGGTACCTGTGGGAGCCGTGACGGATTCCAGTAATTTTGCACTGACCAGGGCTGCGCTGTTGAGGTTTACATAATCTAAAATGGCAGTAAGGTCTGGCTCCGTGATGCTGAGGCTTTGCGACAAAGCTAATCTCAATTGAGTGTCGGCGGCATCGGTACCGTCAATATCGAGAAAGAGGGGCGTATCTGTGAAATAGGGATTATTGGTGTATTGAGGGCGGTAGGGCTTTGGATATGCCAGGTTATCCGGGTTGTAAAAGGCCGCTGGACTATTGAAGGTCTGATCCCAGAAATTTTTGCGATCCTTGCCACTTCCGCGACCATAAGTTTTGAGGTCATACCACAGGCCCGTCACCGCATCCACCGGTTGCTGAAAGCGCTGACTCAGTTGCAAGACACCCGCGAGGTCTTCCAGATTGGCGTCGGTCCAGTGGCCGGGCTGCGCAGCGCCGATGGTTTTGAGCGCCCAATCCACATCTGCATAGCTCCAACCCAGCACTTGGCTCAGGCGAATGACGGCATTGAGCGCCGCCCATGAAGTATTGGGGGCGTCAGCATAGGTGATGTTTCCGTCGTAGGTTTTGATCGCCAGGCCGCTGCTACTTTGCTCTATACTCAGGAAGAGGTTGGTGAGGCTGGAGTTGACATAAAGTTTAGCCAACAGGCTAGCATCAGACGCGGCATCCTGTGGATGGAGGTGCAATCCAGATTGCGCGACCCAGAAGTTGCCCGTGTTTTGGTAGCGCGCCAGTGTGCCAACTACCCCGCCCGGTGCGTGATTATAGATATTGGTTCCACTACCTTCATTCAGTTGCCAATTGCCAAGTAGGTGACCAGATTCATCTCTGGGAGACTGTGTGAACCTCCCTGCCGCAATCTCCAATGGGGTTCTTACAGATGCCCACACGCGCACCTGACTCAGGTTGCCATAAAAATTGCCTCCACCGGTTGGCACATTGCCGATGTGAACGTGGCTCGTCGTACTGGGGAGGCTCGTAACAGGCATAGTCTGCACTGCGCCGCTCGCCTGACCATTGATATACCATTGCACCGCTTTTGTTTGGCCATCCCAGGTGACTGCCACGTGCGTCCACGCGGTGGTCAGGGTTGGGCCATTCAAAACTAATATTTGATTGCCATCGGCCAGGGTGAATTGTAGTTGGCCAAAGTTGCAATACAAGTTAAAGCCAGCCAAGGTCGAAGTGGGGCCATTTCCTACAATTACCCCACCAAAATTGGTCGTACCACTCTTTTGCACCCAGGCTTCGATGGATAGGGCGTCTAAGCTAACTGTCGTGAGCGGCGCATTGCATTCCACATTGTCCTGGCCATTGATACTAAGTACGGGTACTTGCTGGATCGAACCGATGTTACCTTGACCCTGGTACAGCAAATCCTGCAAATCACTAAACTCCAAGCCTGTTTGCTGCAAAAAGGTGCTCACCTCACTTAAATTGCTAAGGCTGGTTACGCCGTACGCCGCCTCTAATTCATTGAGCGTACCGCTTTTGAGCAGAGTATAAGTCTCGGGAACCATACCCAGTCGCTCCCGCGCAATGTCAGTCTCCGGGCACGCCAATGCTGCATAAACCTGCGCCAGTGTCAACCCAAAGTGCTGCGCATAGGCCCTGATTTCTTCCAGCGGTTTGTTGTAGGGCAGTTGGAACGGGAAGTTGTGGGTGGCGGCGTATTCCCAGGGATCAATACCATTCAGATAAGGCTTTAGGGTCGAGGCCATGATGCCGTTGGCGAGTTGCAGGTAGGGTAGTTCCTTTACCGTATTTTCGCAATTGAGCAGAATATTCCAGAGGTCGGGGCGGCGGGTCTGGAGTTGCAATGCTCCAGAAATATTATTTCCGGGCGCGTGGCTGATGTACTCGTCTATGAGTTGCATCAAATCTACAAAATAAGCTGCCGGACTAAAAATGCTGTCGCAATCGTTGCAAGGCCCCGCTGTGATCGGGCCAAAAAGCTCCCGGTAAGTCGGCGAATCGCCATGGAAATCGGGGAGGCCTGAGGTGCGGGTGTCGAAACGGGCAACCGACATGAACTCGGAAGGGATGGCATGAATGGCGTATTGTGCCACGGCTGCTGTAGTTTGCAGCGCTGCCGCATGGATGTCTGCGGCAAGCCGGGGCGTGGGCTTTACCCTGCGCAAGGCTGCCCCGACAAGCTGCTTAAACTTATCCAAACCCATCGCCACAATCTGGTGCGCACTCCCGATCCCATAGTCGAGCAACGTCTGGACTACTTGTGTATCGGGATGCAGCCGCCACAACCGCTGGTAGGCAAGGAGTTGCGGCAAAACCGTGGCCGGATCCAGCCCGTCCCAGTTGAGTTGTTGCAGGGCTGCAGCATCGTGCAGCTTGACCGTACCCAGGTTGATGGCTGGGTTTTGATGGAGAAGTTGGTGGAGTTGAGTATTCATATACTAATTGAACTGGAATTTAGTAGTTGGGAAATCAAAAAAAGTTCTTAAATGATTTTTCATCGCCGTTTCCCATTCAGAATCTTTTGGGAATTTAATTTGGTGTGCATCAATATCTAAATCAGCAACTTGCTTTTGGACAGTGGTACCATACCACTCATCCCGAAGGGTGATTTTGTATCGAATATTTTGAGAAACGAGGGTTCCTGGAATATTGGTGCTTGTAACCTTTGGGTATACCTTTTTTGTCGTACCTGCATAAAAATCGACAAGTTCACGTGTCATCTCCTCGAATGCCTTCATCGTTCGATTTGCCCCATAAACACCACAAACCAAATTGTCAGGTGCGGAGTCGTGACCATGCTCTACCGCTTGAATGTGCAGCCATTCTCGTCTATTGTTACTGCGAATTGTCAATTTCCCCTTTCTTATTTCGGCTATCGCTTCTCGATATGTGACGAGATTTTTTGGCGTATGATTTTTTGGATTATTCAACCCAATTTCGTCCCATTTCGCATCCCTCTCCTTCTTCATATCAGCCAATTCAGGATCGTGTTCAATGGCATAAAGACTTGCACTTAATGAATACTTTGTTGCACCATATCGATTATATTCAAACTCGCTCATTTGACTTGAGAAGTGTTTCGCCATGACGATTCCCGGATCAGTCCTATCCACAATATCTTCAACAGGCTCCTGTCGACTAGATTTTGCCGACAAGTATTCAGTGCTATCAGCATTGATGGAGGTTTTTAAAGCATTTAATAATACATTACCCTTGACAACACAATTCTTTTTGAGTCTCTTAGCAGGTTTTTTGAATTGATGTCGCTGAACTTTTAAGTCTTTTACTGTTTTGAGCCCAAATGAAATAATCCCACTATTGTGAACAGACAAATTCGCCAGAAAACTGTTGATATCAAACTTCGTATTGCCCACCATTCCAGTGAGAGAATATTTCTTGGTGATCACCCCCGGCGCTTTATCCCCAACCCGCCCATCAACATCCACCTTTGTCGCCGGATTCCCCCCACAAAACGCATACAAATTCATCCCATCTATCGTCCCACCCGGATCCGGATTCATCCACCGGCACAACCAGGGCGGGTAGTATCGAAAACCATAATAAATCAAACCTGTGGCCGAGTCGCGCTCCTTGCCACTGTAGCCGTAGTCTTGTGTCCACAATTCTAAACTTTTATCGGCAGCCCGGAAGGCAATGCTCCCGTATGGCAAATAGCCCTCGTAGCTGCGCAATTCGCCTTCGGCGCCCAACTCCAGATTGGCAGAGCCTTGCGCATCGGCAATGGTGTAGCGGGTGAGTGTTTTGCCAGCCTGTTCCACTTCTCGTGAACGTTCGTCTACCTCCCAGGTATCAATCGTTGCGAAAGCGCTGCCGCCATCCATAAGCCGCACGGTTTTGCGGTGGAGCAGGAGGGTTTCTCCTTTTTCAGTTCGGTGCAGGATGCGCTTTTCTTCATAGTTGTTGTAATAGCGCTTTTCTTCAATTTCCCAGACCGTGCCTCCATGTTGCATCCGCTCCCAGATTTTACGTACCCGGGCCCCGTCGCTGTCATACACATAATATTCGGCATCCGGGGCTGCTGCTTCACGCTGGAGCACCTGAACCTGTTGGATGAAATTCCGGAAATCCCAGCCAATTTGGGGGTAAAGTCCCATGGTAAGGGAATTGCCACCCGCGTCATAAGAGAAGGATTGTTTGCCTAAGGTATTCAGGCGATTGCTGTCCGGTGCGATGCCGTAGGAGCGGCTCCACTGCTGCCCTCCCTGAGTAGCGTGGCCCAGTTGCAGGAGGTTGCCGCTGTTGTCGTACTGGTATTGCTGGGTGTATTGCTGCAACAAATTACTGCCTTTGGGAGTGGCCTGTTTGAAAGGGACAAAGTTTCCGGTGCGTTGTTGCTCCGGGGTAACCGCCTGTTGTGGTTGATACCCGCTATGCAGTGGTCCCGTAGCTGCAATAAGTTGATAAAGTGGGTTGTAGGTGTAATCTGATAACGGACTTGCAGGCGCCTGAAAGGTAAAAAACTGGTCCAGCGCCAGGTCTTCCTTGCGGGTGATGTTTCCGGAAGGATCATAAGTATAACGAAGATCCTGCAACACCTTTACCCCGGGTTTTCCATTGCCGGCGTCTTTTTCTGCGCGGGTGCTGTGCATGCGCAGCAGGTGCAGGGTTGTGTCTTCGTAAGTGTAGCGCGTGTGCACGTCGTTGGCGTAGCGCACTAAGGTACGGGAACCATTGGCATCGTATTGAATGTCAACAATATGTGGCTCCATTTTTCCGCCTTTGGGTTTGTGTGAAAGCGTTCTTTGGATGCCGGCCTCGTCGTAACCAACCTGGAGCACAGAGCCATCCGGAAGGCTGTTTTCCGTAACCGAGCCATGGGCATTGTAGACATAAGTCATCACCCAGGCCGGTTCTTGTTCTATGGCTTGCATACTGGCTTTATCCCAGGCGACTTCTGTTTTGTACTCCGGTCGAACCCGTTGTTCTGTTCGGCTCGGTCCGCCGTAAATGGAATAAGCAGGGTAGGTGTTCAGCCCCTCTTCACCATAATGTTTATATACTTTGCCGTTCAGGTTCCATTTGGCGGCATCGGTAACGTGTTCGCCATAAACCGTAAACTCAACGAGTTGATCCAGCACCAATCCCCGGCCATCGTCGCCCTGGATATGTTTGGAAACGGGCCGTTGCAACCGGTCATACCCCGCTCGGGTCGTAAATCCCCGGGCATCCCAAACATAACAAACTCCGCCAAAGATGTTATCTAACGCCAAATGGGTACCTGCATCCGCGCTCACCGTGAGCAGTGCGTTGCCCTCCATTGCGTAAGTCCATTCAAAATTGGCGACTTTTTGAGCGGATTTTACGTACGCATAATAGAGCCGCGGGTCCATGGTAACAAGCGGCCTCCCCTGAAAATCGTTATAGGTATATGCAGTCAGGCAGCTCTGGATCAGGTAATCTGTCAGTTGAGTTTCAAGCTGGTCATAAGGGGCTGGCAAAAGAAGTTGAAAACCAGGTTCATAAGGCTTGAATTTAGTGAAATTTACCCAGCCTTTTGCGGTCAAATATTGCGCATTCACCAAAGCTGAAAAAACGTCACTGCCTGTTTTGCCAATGGTTTGGGCCATGGCATCCAGATCTCCAACAGTTACCTGGCCAAGATTGCTGGCAATACTCCGTATGGTATGCCCCATGTTGTCGGTAATTACGGTCGAAGGCGTCCCGTAATGCACAGCGGCTTTTTGCAGTGCATTGAGCGAATCGGCAAAATCGGGGTCGGTATTGTTGATGTTGGCTAAATAAAAAGGCGCTTCTTTGACCGTGTCGTTTTGATCCCAGGATTGGTGCATCCAGGGACTGTATACACTTCGCGAAAAAAAGCCTTTTGGCGAGTCGGTGCGGGTCACGCGTCCGAGCGGGTCGTAGCGGATGGTGGTTGGAGGCACTACGGTTTTGTCCTGCAGCAATTGTTCTTGTGGAATATAATCTGCGGTGTTGCTTTTGTAGGGCAGGTATTGCTGACAGGGCTGATTTTTATTGTCATAAACCGTGCGGCCAGTTGCGTTCCAAAAGCCTATGTTTTTGGCTTTGCCTACCAGGGCTCGACCAAGACTGTCGCTATACGCTACCACAAGTTGCAGCGGGGCGCTCACCTCCTCAGGCAACGCGTGTACATGGGTTTGCCGCGTAACGCTAATCGCACAAGCGGGCTGTTTTTCATTGGCAAATGCAAAAAAGTCGTAATAAAAATAGCTGCTTGCACCCTGTAAATACAGGGCAGGGTCGGCCAGCACACTTTCTTTGGAGGCATTCTGCTGAATCTTGTATTGGGAAAGGTCAAGATCACCCACCGGTTTGCCATCTTCTGTTCCGTAAACCGTGGATACCATAACCTGACCTAATGGATCTGGCAATACCTGTGTTACCGTGCCATTAGGGTCAGTAGTTTGCACCGGGCCCATCAGAATATAATCATTGACCACTCGGGTAGAAAGGGAGGTTCCATGCTCCAAAACCGTGGTGGTCACTATGGGAAGCAGATAGTAAGGATCATATTCCACCATACTGAGGTGTTCCAAACTGCTATTGGCAGGTACATCGGGAAAGCCATTGTCGGTTTGTAACGGCAGGTAAAATTGTGCGTATTCCGTAGCATAGTACTGAATCAGCCCCCTGTTCCACCAATAGCCATCTGCGAGGAAATAGCCAGCTTCTTTATTTAAAACGGTATTTAGCTTGCCGTTTGGAAATTTCGCGCCATACAACTGTTGTGCCTGATCTTCAGCTAATGCTGCCGATTCCGAATGGTGCTCCAAGGCCCGCTTGTGGGCAACGCCTCCTGTTTCGACTGCACTTTGATCGGCATTCCAATAATACGTGCGACTCCAGCTTTGTAACCGCGCCTCCGGCCCACTGCCAAAAGGCTGATGATAGGGTATTCGCGCCTGAAGAGCGGCCTCAACCTGGGTGCGTAGGTCGTCTACGGTGAAATAACTGCCGTTTTTTGGCGAAAGCCCATTCAATTGGAACCCCCTGCTTTCCCAGGGCAACCCGATCAATCGGCAATCGTCGGCGGGGTTTGACTGGTCATTGAGCAAAACATGGATATAGGAAGATTGCGACAGCGCCACCTGAAGAACCTGCTGCTCGGGATAAAAAACTACATTTTCCTGATCGCGCCTGGGATAAGCTACCGAAGCGGAAAGCAGGTCGTGCCCGTATTCATCTACGGCCAGACTCAGGGAATGTGTGATCAATGGATCGTGTGGATTGCGGTCGTAAGTGTAAGACAGAGATTCCAAGGGATCCACCTGAAAGACCGGGTGCCGGTTTCGGCCACGGGGTTGCACCATACGTACGTGCAGCGCCGTTTCGCTTACCGTGTAGGGGTTTTTTGCCAACGCAGTACGATCCAGTCCATAAAGTTCAGCACGCAACATTTGCCCCGCAAGGGCTACAAATGCTTCCCGGTAAGTGTCTCCATCCGCCATCACCACCTCTGGCCCAAGCGTAGAACGCAAGTGGGGGAAGGCGTCTGCATCTCCGCACCAGAATTCTTTGTGATATTGCTTCAGGACAAGGGCGTTTTCTTCATAAGCTCCGGTATGAAACCACGATTTGGTATAGGTAGGCCATACGTGCAGGGCCTCGTCTACGGGGACTACATCCCAACCCGGAATGTCTTCTGCCGGGGTGAATTTTTCGTAATGGTCGGTGTCCCAGCTCTCTGTGAAACCAAAGCCCCGAAATTCCCGCTCCACCGGGTCGTAATAACCGTCATGATAAGCAAATCGCTGGACGTAACGCGACTTGTTGAAGTATTCTCTTGTTTCGATGCGTGTTACGACATGAACCGGGAAAAACAATCTTGTTGCCCAGGGACGGCCATTGCGTTTGTCTTGCAGGTATTGCTGCACGGTGCTCGAATAGTGCAGCCGCGTGCGCAGCCCCATGCCATTGTCGGTCAGATCCAGCAGGTAGGGCTTGTTTTTTCGGCAAAAGTCTATGAAATAATGTTCCACTGCTGGATGGGTCTTGCTCAGCACCATGCAGGTGGTGCCATTGCCCCGAACATCCATGAAATTTACCTGACAGAGGTCGTCATAAAATCTTGGCAACGGCATGGTCACAGGAGCGCTAAATTGGTTGCCACTTTGGTTGAAATAAACCTCAATGCGGTCTGGAAACAGATAAATAAAATCCATGGTACCCGATCCGTCAATATCGGCAAAATGCAACCGGCTCACGTCCAGGGTTCCTCCAAATTGGGGTGCATTCCCCAGTTCTACTTTGGTTCCAAACTTCCCATAACCCAAGTTGGGCCATACCTCAACGCTTCCGGAACGCACGCGCACCCGGTGCTGCTGGCCATCGCCAAGGATGTCCAGGAAGGTTAATACTTCTTCGCGGTAATTCGGGGTGTAAGCCGGAAAATCAGGCGCCAATTCTTCCACGAGGGCAGGGCCATAGCCGTGTTCACCTTCTGCAGGGTAGAGGCGTAAATATGGGGCATCAAAAATCACGAGGTCTCCAAAGCCACGCCCGGTAAGGTCCACAATCTCCTGCCCGTCGGTTTGCAACTCCCGGGGCACAGAAGCGAAGTTGCGCCAAGCTTCAAAGCGACCTTTATCCGTTGACGGATAATACCCGGATCGCCCGTTCCCAATGACTACCAAGTCTTTACGCCCATTGCCATTCACGCTGCTTAGATTCAGTTGTCCGTCCCCCAGGTCCCGGTCAACCGGAAAGTGAAGGTTCATATCCGCAGGGGCATAGCGTCCTTCGCCCATTGGGGCAAAATACTGCGTCACCTGATCATGGGCGTAAAGCATTCCGGGCAAACCTTCTCCATGCAAGTCAATGGGCATGAACCCATCTTTACCCAGTTCGCCTTGCAGCATTTCACCACCCTGTACCTCCATTTTTTGCCAAAGCGAAGTCTCCGGATCAAATGGCGTATACCCCAGTTGTAAGGTCGGAATTGTTTCTGACCAGTAACTGCCCCCGGTTTCCAGCCGGTAGCCAGTCTCCTGCACCGTTTGCATTTGGCTCAAACCGGTAGTTGTCAGGGCATAACCAAACGCAAGTGCATGGGTAAGGAATGGCTTTCCGTTATTTTGGTCATGGAATTGATGATAAAGCAGCACCCGCCGGCAAAGCCGTAACGTCCGTATTTCAAAACGGGGGTGGTAGTCGGAAAAAGGATCGGGCCTTACATTCCAGGTACCAGCCATATCTGACGGGTCGTCTAAGCTGATTTGCCCATAATCAAAAGCCAGTTGGAAGCTGAAATTGACTTTTTCCTGGCCTCCGGCATCTGCGTAAAAATAATTGCCATATTCGATCAGGATGGGGTAACGCTGGGTGGCATGGTCTCGGTTGGCTTCGTAAATGCTATCCGGGACATTGACGCCGTCCTCTGCCTTATAATGATAGCGGATGATATTTCCGCGGTCGTCGTGCTCCTCATCTATGAGCCATTGAAAAATCCGGGCAGGATCGGCGGGGTCGGCAATGCGGGAAGCGGGCGAAAGGCCATAAAAACTTACATGGTCTGCACTGCTGCGCACTTTCCAAAAGGAGTGCCCATCTGCCAAAGAAACCCAATGTTGGATAATGGAATAGCTGCCTTCCAGTCGTGGCCGATATTGGGCGACACGGTATTTTGTCCCCTGGTATTCCTTTTGACTTACGACAGGACTTAAGTTTTTGTCCAGCATGGGCACCAGTTCCCCTTCGTCTGAGTCGAATGCATCGGTATCATTATAATGCGGAAGGCCTTTGCTTGTTTTCCGGGCGATGGAAGAAATGGGCAAGTGAAAACCTAAACCGAAGATACCATTGCCGCCAGAGGAGGCATATCCAATGGAAAGGGAAGGGGTAAATCCTCTTGCAGCGGCACCTGGCAGGGCAATGCTGAAGCCTCCTGAACCACTAAACGCCTGAGGGGCAAAGCTTTCTCCCAAACCTTTTATCGCGCCACCTCCTTTAGGCAAAGACACATGCGGCGCTTCAATTTTAGATTTTGAAGCCATTTTTTACCAATATTAATTAGGCTTGGCGTTATCGAACTAAGCCTACTGATAAAATTTGTGCTTGCCGTTTTGAATAGTGTATTGTTTCGTCTTTCGAGCCTGTAAGATATTATATATTTTTTTAGTTGTATGTTTTAATACTATTATTTTTACTCGCGCTATAGGATTAGTTTTGCAATTGTTTGGACCTCAAAACGATCCTTGATTCAAATTTTCACCACTATGAAAAAAATCATCATCCTCACCGGTGCGGGCATCAGCGCCGAAAGCGGTATCAAAACCTTTCGGGACGCTGGCGGACTTTGGGAAGGCCACAACGTTATGGATGTCGCCAGTCCGGAAGGCTGGGAGCGCAACCCGGAGTTGGTATTGGATTTCTACAACCAGCGGCGCAGGCAGTTGAAGGAAGTATTGCCGAATGCGGCGCACCATGCGCTGGTGGAATTAGAGCAGACCTACGAGGTACACATTATTACCCAAAATGTAGACGACCTGCACGAGCGTGCGGGTAGCAAAAATATCCTGCACCTGCACGGCAAATTGGTGGAAGCGCGCAGTACCCGCAACCCAAAGTTGGTATACCACCGGCCAGGAGACATTAACCTTGGAGATCTTTGCGAATTAGGCAGCCAGTTGCGGCCGCACATTGTCTGGTTTGGCGAAGAAGTGCCGTTGTTGTATCCGGCTGCTGCACTGACAGAGCAGGCCGACATCATTCTGATTATCGGAACTTCCATGCAGGTCTATCCTGCAGCAGGATTGGTTGGGTTTGCCCCACGCGACGCGCAAATTTATTATATTGATCCTAAACCTGCCCTCAACTACGAACTGGAGCATGCCGGGAACCTGAAGGTCATTCCGGAGCCGGCCACTACCGGCGTTCGAAAAGTAGTTGATCAATTGCTACTTACTTAGTGCCTGCCCATTTAGCCGGGTGGCTGTTCTTTAGAGTTCGAGAGCAAGGCATATTTTGCCCCAAAAACGGGAGTTTACTGGCGTAAATGACCGATTTTGGGGCAAAATATAACGCAGCCGAGGTGGCTGAGCGGAGTCGAAGTCATCGGACTATAAAGACAGACACTATTTAATCGCGGAAGCGTTTGAACAGGGTGATTCCCGAAAACTGATACCAATCCTTCCTATCCGGGTTACCCGAAATGCTGACGCCATCCAAATAATCTGTGAAAGGATAACGCATACCGAATTCTACGCCGGCAACCCAATATTCGGAAAGGTCAAATTTGACGCCAAAACCAATCGGGGTGCTGATGCGCGTATTAAAATACCGTGCATTTTGATCGCGTTCGATCATCTCGGCAAGTTTGGCATCGTCGAAGTCAGCCCTCGAAAAGTCCGTTTTCGGGTTAGTGAATGCAAATCCCAAACCCGCAAAAAGATAAGGTGAAATGAGCTTTTTGAAGCCAGAGCCGCGGGAAAGATAACGCCATTGCCCCAGGGGCTCCCATTCGCCGACTACCGAAATTTCAAAGATGGAGGAACTGAATTGTGCGCCACGCCTTCTCCGGAATTCATCGTCATAGTTGTAGTCGTCGCCCGAGATTTTCCCAAACATCAGGTTCGTGCGGACCGCCAATGAATAGGTGAAAACATACCGTCCCATGATGCCCCCACCAAGGTTTCCTTCTTTAAAAAGCGGAACGGTTTCTTTGACTAAGTCGCCCTGATAATTGGCGAGGCCGAGCATAGCACCAAGTTCAAACCGGGGCTGCGCGCTGAGCAAAAGCGGGAATAGCAAAAGCAATGCTGTGGTGGTGTAAAACAACTTCCTCATACTGAATAGGTTTTGATTAAATTGATGATAAATAATAGTGTAAAGGGGGTTTTGTATTGCTGTTTTCTTACCCACAAATCCTATCGGACGATCATTTAGTCTCGTGTCTGCTCTTTAGAGTTCGAGAGCAAGGCATGTGAAGGCCCCAAAAATGGGAGCCCCGCCAGGCGGGATGACCGTTTTTGGGGCCGAACATAACGCAGCTATCGGACTATAAAGGCAGATACTATTTAAGGATAAATTCCACCCTGCGATTTCGACTGCGCCCGGCTTTCGTTTTGTTGGTTCGGATCGGTTTATTTTCCCCATACCCTTTGTATGCCATTCTTTTTACATCTATTCCCTTGTTTTTCAAGTAAATATAGCAAGTTTTTGCTCGTTTTGTTGAAAGTGCAAGATTTACTTTTGCTGCACCCTGATTATCGGTATGCCCTTCAATTCTCAAGGTATAGTGGCTGTAAGTTTTGAGAATTTCCACGACCTGATCCAATTCTTTCAACGATTCCGGTTTTAATACGGCGCTCGCTGTTTCAAACTGCACCGCGCGTGCAGCTAAATTAAGGATTTTGCGAACTTCCTGAGTCAAAACCGGGCATCCTTTATCCGATGCCTTACCGAAGGAATCCGGACACCGGTCTTTATGATCCGGGATACCGTCTCCATCCCTGTCGGGGCAACCCTTCAAGGTTGCAGGGCCGGCAACGTCCGGGCATTCATCCGTTTCATCCGGGACTCCGTCTTTATCGGTATCCTTAAACGGGCAACCCTGGAAGGCATCAAGTCCAGCTGTTTCCGGACAAGCGTCTTCTTCGTCTCTTATGCCATCCCCATCGCTGTCTACGAAGGGACAGCCTTTTAGTTGCGCAATTCCCGAAATATCGGGACAATTATCTTCCTGATCGGCAATGCCATCTCCATCTGCATCCGGGCAACCACCCAGCGTGCCCAACCCGGCCACTTCCGGACAACGGTCGTTTTTATCAGGAATCAGATCGCCGTCTTTGTCGGGGCAACCTTTGGTGGCTAAAATGCCTGTTTCACCAGGGCACTCATCTTCTTTGTCCGCAACCCCGTCTCCATCCGAATCGGGGCACCCCCCGAGGTCGCGCAACCCAAACTGTTCCGGACAACTGTCTTCGAGGTCTTCAATGCCGTCACTGTCCATGTCTGGACAACCTTTGGCAGAAGCAACGCCGGCTAAACGCGGGCAGGCATCCTCTTGATCCACAATGCCGTCCTGGTCGTAATCCCTGTTTTTAAACCGCTTAGAAAAACTCAATCCTCCGAACAGGTACCAATCATTTTTTTGCGGATTTCCGGAGTAACTGACGCCATCCAAAAAGTCTGATTGCGTTTTTCTCAATCCCAATTCAAAGCCAATAGAGCTTTGTTTTCCTACGTCTATTTTGAGGCCGCCCCCCACCGGAATGCTTAATGTTTGTACCGGAGAGGCCGTAGCGGCGTCTTTTTGAATCTCTTCATACAATCCGTCCCTTGGTGCATCAGCGTAGTCTATGACCCGGTCTGCCCAAACCCAACCAGCGCCCGCAAATAGGTAAGGCGAAACAATGCGCCGAAGGCCGCCCCCGGTTGGGTATCTTTTTTTACCCCAGGGTTCCCACATCAAACTCAGTGATCCTTCCGCCAACTGGCTCCGGAACCTGAGGTTTCGGGCTTCTACAAAAATCGGGTCATCTTTGAAATTGGCGTCGCTCCCACTGATATGGGCAAAGGACGCACTCATTCTAAACGACCAGCGATAGCCGGGGTAATAACTCCAAAAGGCGCCCCCCGCAAGGTTTGTTTCAGATACAACAGGGTAGTCGTGTTCTACCAGATCTCCAAGGTAATTGGCGCCGCCCGCCCAAATCCCCCAATCCCATTTCATCTGCGCTTCTACACTGATACACAGCAAAAGCAACAGGCTTGTGTAGTTCAAAGCTCTCATTAAATAGTGTTTACATCATCTGCAATTTCCCATAGATATGTCTGCCTTTACAGGCCGGGCTTCGACTGTGCTCAGCCACCTTAGCTGCGGTCGTTTCGACTCGACTTCGACTCCGCTCAGTCTCCAGCTCAACGACCGCATGCACGACCCAAAAGTAAGACACAAACAAATGTGCCGGTACGTTTTCTCACAGGGATGGAAGTGTGTATAATCCGGAAGTGACCAATAGCCTCAGTGTCGTCATCCGATGCGCTAAACTATAGAAAAATCAACACACTGATAGCAGCCGGGCGAAAGAATCTGACCCGGCGGTAGCTTGCCGTTGTGTGTGCAGGGTAGGCGAAGGAAATGTAATTGATCAATAATAAGGTAAAAGGGATTGTTGTGGAAAAATTGTATAGATTGAAAAGTTTAATGTTTAAATAGCACCCAATCTGTAAAAAAAAGACGGGCCGCCATAGGCAAGCCCGTCTGTTAATAATATCAGTAAGTACTCGGATACACAGGTATTTGGTAGCTGTTCATTTAGTCCAGTGTCTGTTCTTTAGGGTTCGAGAGCAAGGCATGTTTCGACCCAAAAATGGGAGTTTACTGAGGTAAATGACCGTTTTTGGGTCGAAACATAACACAGCTATCGGACTCTAAAGACAGACACAATCAACTGCCGCAGGCGATGCAGTCCGGATCATCCAGATTACAAACAGCGCCTTCCTGATCGGCCTCTGCCACGGCAGACGCAGCAGCGGCAACACTAACGGCCTTATTGGCCAGCGTAATGGCTTTTTGCTGCTCTAATTGCTTCTGATCCACCGTAAATTTGATGGGATCGGTCGCAGCTTTGGAGCGCAGGTAATACATACCGGTTTTCAGGCCTTTTTGCCAGGCGTAGAAATGCATGGACGACAGCTTGCCGTAATTTGGGTTTTCTACAAAAAGGTTCATACTCTGGCTTTGGCAGATGAATGCGCCCCGGTCAGCTGCCATGTCAATGATGGCTTTTTGGCTCAGTTCCCAAACCGTTCTGTATAAGTCTTTCAGCTCCTGTGGCAGATCCGGGATATTTTGAACCGAACCGTTGGCTGCCAAAAGCTTGTGTTTCATTTCATCGCTCCACAATCCCAGCCCGATCAAGTCTTTGAGCAAGTGCTTGTTCACCACGATGTATTCGCCCGACAAAGTGCGACGGGTGTAAATATTGGATGTATAAGGTTCAAAACATTCGTTGTTGCCCAGCACCTGTGATGTGGAAGCCGTTGGCATCGGCGCCAGGAGCAGGCTGTTGCGGATGCCATGCTTTTGTATGCGCGCTTTCAACCCGGCCCAATCCCAGCGGTCGCTGGGCTGAACGCCCCACATGTCGAATTGCAGTTCGCCCTGGCTTGCCGGCGAGCCTTTGTAGCTTTCATAGGCGCCGTTCTTTTCTGCCAATGCACAGGATTCTTCCAGCGCAGCATAATAAATCGTTTCAAAAATATCTTTGTTTAATTGCCGAGCTTCCGGGCCGTCAAAAGTATAGCGCATCATGATGAATGCATCGGCCAATCCCTGCACGCCAATGCCGATGGGCCGGTGACGCATATTGGAGTTGCGCGCTTCGATGATGGGATAATAATTGATGTCAATGACCTTGTTCAGGTTGCGGGTGACGACCCGAGTGATTTCCCGGAGGTATTCGAAATCGTAAGTCCGGTCTTCCCGCACAAATTTCCCCAGTGAAATGGACGCTAAATTGCAAACCGCCACCTCGTCCGGTGAAGTATATTCCATAATTTCCGTGCAAAGGTTGCTTGAACGGATGGTGCCTAAATTCTTCTGGTTGGATTTGCGGTTGGCGTGGTCTTTGTACAAAATATACGGCGTTCCGGTTTCGATCTGGGATTCCAGAATGGCAAACCACAGTTCCTGTGCGCGCACCACTTTGCGGGCGCGGCCTTCTTTTTCGTAGCGGTGATAAAGGGCTTCAAACTCGCCAC
>JALHRK010000048.1 GCA_022841505.1 Saprospiraceae bacterium
TAATGTTGGGATGTTTTTGGAGGTAGGTGGCCGGAACGGATGAGCTGATCGGGCCTTCCACGGCTTCTTTGACAATGGCGGCTTTGTGGCTGCCCCAGGCCATCAGGTAAATCGTTTTTGATTTCATGATGGTGGCAATGCCCATCGTAATGGCGCGGTAGGGCACGGCGTCTTCATAAATAAAATCCTTGATGGCGTCGCGGCGGGTGAGGGTGTCTAAACGCACCATCCGGGTTTCGGAATCTTCCCAGGAACCCGGTTCGTTAAAGCCGATATGCCCGGTGCGTCCGATGCCCAGCAACTGGATGTCAATGCCGCCATGTTCCTCGATTAATTTTTCATAGTTTTTGCAATAGGATTCCACCTGGTCCATCGGTATGGCACCGTCGGGGATATGGATGTTATTTTTCTGGATATCAATGTGATCGAAGAGGTATTCGTTCATGAAGCGCACATAGCTTTGTTGCGCGCCGGGATCCATCGGGTAGTATTCATCTAAGTTGAACGTAACCACATTCGAGAAGCTGAGTTTTTCCTCTTTGTGGATGCGCACCAGTTCTTCGTAAACCTTGATGGGGGAGGAGCCGGTTGCCAGACCAAGCACGATCTTTTCGCCGTCCTGCTGTTTTTGGCGAACGGCTAAGGCGATGGAGCGCGCAATGTGCACGGAAGCTTCCTTAGAGTCGTCCCAAATCTTGACGGGAAGCTTTTCTAATGACTTTAGCTGATACTTTAAAACCTGAGTACTCATGGCTGGTTGATGTAACGTGATCGGGATATTTTTAGCAAAGTTATAAAATTATTAAGATGCGTTGGAAGACGGGGAGGCGGTTATGATCCTCAACTTAGAAAAAGGCGCTTCCAACCCCGACACCTGCTGAAACGGAACGCCTTCAAAAAGTAAAACGCTTGTTTTTAGGGAGAAAATGATAGAACTTAAGTGTCTGTTTTGTTGCATGCCCTCTGAAAAAAAACTTGCCAAAATCAGCAACTTATTTCCGGCACACGGCTTCTCCAAAATCCTCCTGTTCCTATCTTTACCCCACAAACGAAAAAACGCATCACCATGGCAAAGGTCACCACCACCAACACCAAATCCGATATTCTTCCTAAATTTACCGGTCAGTCATAAAACCATCCTTGGATGTTCAAAATCAACGATTTGGTCAGGGTAAAGCGAGGCGTGAAAGACCCTGATATGGAGAAATACGACCTGAGCGGTTGGCAGGGTTACATCAGGGATATTGATGAAGAATCCGGAGAAGAAGCGCTTGTTGCGATAGAATGGGATGCGGAGACGCTGGAAAAAATGCCGGCTTCTTTTGTCCGGGAGAGCCTTCGGGATGGATATGATTTTGATTTGATGAGTCTTGGGGTGAGCGATATTGAACTGCCTGGAGAAGAGGATATAGCAGAAGCCGCGCCCACCAGGAAGCAGGGCAGAAAACCCGGAAATTTAATAAAAAAAGCTCCGGCCGTTAGCCCTGAAAAGAAAAAAAAGCCTGCGGCGGGATCCGCCAGTTCTGACAGTCCAATGCCTGCTCCAATACCTCCTCCGGTTGTTTCGGAGCGCCAGCCCTTTTCATTTGAGCGCTTTAAACGCGCCACTTTTCAGCAAAAATCGTCCCAGGCGTACGCAGCGGTTTTTTTTCAGATTGCTTTCGACGATTTCGGCGCTTTTTTGCTGGTGGTAGATGCGAAGGGGCGCGAGGTCGAAACCAGTTATCTCAACTACGGCGGCGCGTTGCGCAATGTGCTCCGTGTATTGGAGCAGATTAAGGAAAGAAACAGCTTTGTCATCAATTGGGAGCGCCCGGCAGATAAGGTCTATTTAGCGGAGCATCCGTTCCTTTTGGAAGCCCTGCGCCATTGTGACAATGTGGTGGATGCCTCCTTGAAGCCAATTGTGTTTGCAGCGTTGCCGGCCCAGCTTCGGCTGTATATTTCTGCTGCTGAGGGAAAAGACATGCTTCGGTCGCGCTTAGCCTTGCTGTACAGCGGGAATTTGATGGAAGACTTCAGGGTGGTGACGGAACAGTTCATGCTGGCGGGCAACCAACTGATGGAAGTGGCCCCAATGGGCAGCAATTTTGCTTCCCTTTCGTGGTTTAATACCCAGATTGCCCGGCGTGATTTGCCCTTGTTTCTTACCCTTGTTTTTTCTTACCTTGAAAACCTCGACCTGCAATATGAAGGCTATCAGCTCTTTGTGCGTCCGGACGACAAAATTGCCGCAACGCCCTGCCTGATTTTTGAAAAAATAGGGGAAGACAATGCGCTGTACCTGCGGGTTGGGCAAAGTTTGCCGGACCTGGACATCAATGCCCTGGAGCAATTTGACCTGTATCGCTATGCTGAGATCAATGAAATGGCGCTCAGCGTCACCGTGAAATACATAGACCAGGCGCCCATGGAGCAACTCGCGGATAATATTCTGCGTTTGTTGCGCAAACACGAGCCCAAAAAGCGCAAAGACGAGCGCGACGAGATCATGCTCGACGGCAATTTGTTTGTCATTCCGGAAGAAACGGCAGCCGCATTTATCTATTCAGAGCTGCCTAATCTGCTCACGACTTACACGGTCTTCGGTGCGGAAAAACTGCGTTCCTACAAAATCAGTACGCGCGCACCCAAACTCCAGCTCAACCTCACCCATGCTATTGATTTTTTTGAAGGCAGCGTAGAATTGGATTTTGACGGCGAAAAAATCAGCCTTTTTGATGCGTTGGCTCAATACAATAAAAACAAGTACATCCAGCTCAATGACGGCAGCCATGCTTTGTTGAATCAAACGTATGTCAGGCGATTGGAGCGGCTTTTTAAGAAAAAAGGGAAAAAAGCGCAACTCTCCTTTTTCGACCTGCCATTGGTGGACGAACTCCTGGAGGAGGTCGCCAAAGACAAAGTGTTTGAGCGTTCGCGCAATATTTTTGAAGGGTTCAACGGGCTTAGTACCCAAAAGGCTAAGTTGCCCAAACTAAAGGCCAACCTCCGGCCTTATCAGGAGCAGGGCTTCAAATGGCTGGAGTATCTGCACGAACAACAACTGGGAGGCTGCCTGGCCGACGATATGGGGCTTGGCAAAACCCTGCAAACCATTGCGCTGCTGGCGACCATTTATCCCAAAGAAAAAAAGCCAACGCTTATTGTGATGCCCCGAAGCTTGTTGTTTAACTGGGAGCGGGAAGTCAGGCGGTTTGCGCCCCAGCTCAGCACGTATATGTTTTACGGATCGAGCCGCGACTATGAGGCCATGCGAGGCGCCAATCTGGTATTCACGACGTATGCCACCATGCGGAATGAGCTCGAAAAACTCAAAGAGGAGCAGTTTTACTACGTCATCCTCGATGAATCGCAGAACATCAAAAACCTGACGACCCAAACTACCAAAGCTGCCCTGTTGCTGCGCAGCAAGCACCGGTTAGCCCTCAGCGGCACACCCATCGAGAACAACCTCGGCGAGTTGTACGCGCTGTTTCATTTTCTCAATCCTGCCATGTTTGGCACCATTACCCAGTTCAGCGAAGACTACCTCACGCCCATTCAAAAACACAACGATAAAGCAGCTACCCTGCAATTGCGTCGCAAAATATATCCCTTTGTGCTGCGCCGCCTCAAAAGGGACGTGCTGGCCGACTTGCCCGATAAAATAGAGCAAACGCTTTACGTGGAAATGGGCGATGAACAAAAGCGCTTGTACGAACAACGCCGGCAATACTATGCGGAGGCGGTGGCGAAGCAGATTCAGGAGAAAGGCGTAGCCGGCTCGCAGTTTTTTGTTTTTCAGGCATTGAGCGAATTGCGGCAGATCGCCACCGTCCCGGAAGCGCTCACGGATGGCCGCGTGGAGGGCGCCAAGCTGGAATTGCTGGAAGAACAACTCTTAGACGCGCTTGCCAATGGCCACAAAGCTCTCGTCTTTGTCAATTTTCTGGCCGCTATTGAGAGCATTTCTACGCGATTGGATGCTGCCGGCGTGGGGTATGTGTCCATGACGGGCGCTACCCGCGACCGGGAATCGCTCGTGAATCGCTTCCAGAACGACCCCGATTGCCGGGTGTTCCTGATGACTCTGAAAACCGGTGGGGTAGGGCTTAACCTTACCGCAGCGGATACCATTTTTATCTATGACCCCTGGTGGAATGTGGCCGCTGAAAACCAGGCGATTGACCGGGCACACCGAATTGGACAAACAAGCAAAGTGCTGGCCTACAAACTCATCGCCCAAGGCAGCATTGAGGAAAAAATACTCCAGTTGCAACAGCTCAAAAAAGAACTTTTCGATAACATCATCTCCGCCGATGGCGCTTCTTTGAAAGCGCTTTCTGAAGAAGATATCAACCTGCTGCTTGGCAAATGAACGCATTTACAAAGCAATTACAGTCAGTCGCCGGTGTCATGGATGGCAGCTTCACCAAAGATAACCTGACTACGCGGTATTGGGGTTTAACCAAAAAATTCCTGGCGAAATACGCAGATATGCTCATCGCTGAAGGAGCTGACACCGCATTGATTATATTGGCGACGACCGCGAAAACCCTCCCGAAAGAACCATTGACGAAGATTTGTGCCCTGCCGTTTGCTTCAAAAAAAATTTATGAGGTCTTTCTTCGCTTTTTGCCGGAAGAAGTCGAAAAAGTATGGCAATTGTTGATTTGGGAAGACCAATTGGATGATGTAGAGCTTGAAAAGCGGTTGGGTGTGAAAGTTTATTCGATCAAGCAGGAGAAAACCTATTACAACAGAGTTGTGGATAAGAAAATAATCCTGCCCCAGTTTAACCTGTTTTATGATGAGCGAATCAACCGGAGTTATGGGTATTATCCGAGTGCTGCAAATCTCAACCTTGGCCTCCCGCCTATGATGCGCCAATTGCTGGCCAGCTATTATGACCTGCCTGACTACGCAAAACTTAGCCCGGTAGCCAACCCCGAGCCTACTCAACATACTTACACCAGCGGTGAGCGGGATATTCTGCTCGAATGGCCCCGCGTACTGTCTTACAAGCAACAGGGACAGATAGGATATACCGCCAAAAACCGCCCGACACACACCGGTTTGCCTAAAATGAACCGCAACCTTAGCCTACAGGAGTTCTTCCCCGATGCTGCGGATAAAAAGATGCGTACCCTGCGTACGGGCTTGTTGGCGGGCTTAGCCGTTTATTGCAATAACACGAAAAACGCAGCCGACACCCCGCAAATACTTCAGGATTTATTTGAAAAAAAATACCCTACGCTGATCCCTTCCGCGCCACTCGTTCTACCCGACCTCAAAGGCATGGCGAATGTAGAAAACTACGATCTGACCAACCATAAAGAGCTTCAAATACGCAACCTGCTGGCTGCACTACCTGCCGGCGGATGGGTGCCTTTTGACAACATCGGCCACTTTGTGCGCTTCAACCTGATTGATATTCGCCCAATGGCGAATTACCAGATTACGAACAAGCTCTATTATGACTATTCAGACCTGGATCCGGAGGCGAGATACTATGATACCAGGCACTTCATTACGCCCCCTCAGTTTGGCCTCGCAATTGATATGCCCTTTCTGCGTGGATCTTTTTTCCTCTTTGCAGCATTTGGCCTGTGCGACCTTGCGTATGATGAACCTGACCTGAAAAGCCTGGGCCGCGGGTCCTACTCCTCCTGGGATGGATTGCGCTACGTGCGGCGCACCAAACTTGGCGATTTCGTTTGTGGAATTGCAGATGTTTACGACAGCTCCGGCATCGCTTCCGATACTCAGATTACCCTTTCGCCCGACACCCTGCTCATCATGACCGATAGCGCTGATGCGTCGGCTGCCGCTATCCTGGAGCCTTACACTGAACGACTCGGCGCCAACCGGTTTCGCACCGATAGCCAGGTTTTTCTCAAAAACATCCGGTCAAAAAGGAATTAGAAGGCAAAATTGCTTTGTTCAAACAAATCATCGGCGAAAAGCTCCCCCCGAATTGGCAGGCTTTCTTTCAGGATTTGCTCCACAAAATAAACCCTTTCGAAGAGGTCGCAGAGCCCAGAGTGCTGCAAATACCGGCAGACAACAAAGCGCTCATTCAGTTGATTGCCCAGGATGCTGTACTCAAGTCGTTGGTCATCAAGGCAGAAGGTTATATGATTATCATTCCAAAAGGCAATTATGCTGCCGTGAAGCGTCGTTTGCAGGAGTTTGGGTATTTGTTGACGTAGCGCCTTTTAACTCAAAACGGAAACACCTTCGGCAGCAAAAACATCGCCAGCAACCACACCAAAATATTCAGCGGCGTTCCGACTAACAAATAATCTTTGAATTTATAATTCCCGGGCCCGTAAATCATCGTATTGGTTTGATAGCCGATGGGCGTCATGAAGCTCATGGACGCCGCAAAAACAACGGCCATCAGCAACGGGCGCGAACTGATGCCCATGCCCTCCGCCGTGACGATGGCAATGGGCGCCAGCAGGGCTGCGGTGGCATTGTTCGACATGATGTTGGTGAGCAGGCTGGTCATGATGAAAAAAGCAGACAACACCGCTACGGGGCCGTAATTGCCGAGGGTGTCCTGGATGCCTTGCCCAAGAAGGGCAGCAGCGCCGGTTTTTTCCAACGCAACGCCCATCGAAAGCACGCCGGCCAGCATAAAAATCACTTTCCATTCGATGGCCTGGTAAGCTTCTTCGGGCTTGAGGATGCCCAGAATAATCAACAGGATAATCCCGATGGCCGCGCTGAGCACGATGGGCATCACGCCAATGGCTGCCACGGTCATTGCTGCAAAAACGATGGCCAAAGTCGCTGCAACTTTGGTATAATTGGTCTTTTTTTGTTCAAACTCTGTCAGAATCAACAGGTTTTTACTTTGCCGCAGTCTGCTGATGGCTTCTTTTTCAGAACGCATCAGCAGGATATCGCCGGATTTGAGCTCGGTGTGGGCAATTTTTTCGTGGATAAGGTCGCCGTGGCTGCGAATGGCCAACACGCTGGCGCCCGGGTAGGTTTGCTTGAAGTGCAATTCCGACAGTGATTTATCTATAAACTCCGAGCCGGGCGTCACTAATGTTTCATACAAAGCTAAGTTTTTGGCGGCTTCGTGCAGGGTGTCGCCTTTGACCTGGATGCCTTCGCGCACGGCCAATTGCTTGAGTTTTTCAATATTGCAGCGCACTTTCAGGAGATCGCCGGCGTGCAACATGGTGTATGGGCGCGGGTATTCGGTCGCGCCGGTTTCGCGGGTGACTTGCAGGATTTCAATGTCCAGGTCTTTGGTTAGCGGGCAGTCTGCAATCGTCTTTTCAGCCGATTTTGAATTGGAAAGCAGGATGATTTCAGCTAAGTATTGTCCCATTTCGAAATCGTCAGCGGGGTCGAGGTTGACTTTCCGGCTTGGAATTATAAACTGACCTACCACCAAAATATAAATGATTCCCGCTGCAAGAAAGCAGATCCCGGCAGGCGCCATCTCGAACATACCAAACGGAGGAAGTCCCTGCTTTTCAGCAATGCCGCTCACCAGAATGTTGGTAGAAGTGCCAATCAGGGTGCAAATGCCACCCAGCAAGGCGCCAAAAGACAGCGGCATGAGGAGTTTGGACGGGCTGATTTTGGCGTCTTTGGCCACTTGTATGACCACCGGCATCAGCAGGGCAACCACTGCGGTATCGTTGATAAAAGCTGAAAGTGCCCCCGAAATCAGCATAATGAACAAGAGGCATAAACTGAAATTGGTGCGCCCCGCCTTAGTCAGAATAGTGCTGACATTGTTCATAATGCCACTTTTGAATACGGCGGTACTGATCACAAACATGGCGCCTACGGTGAGGGTGGCAGGGTTGCTGAATCCTGCAAAGCCTTCTTCCGGGCTGAGAATGCCCGTGGCCATCAGTGCGATCATGACCAAAATGGAAACTGTATCCACTGAAAACCGCTCCCAAATGAACAGCACAACGGCCACGAAAATGATGGAGAGGACGATGGCGATATCCGTAGTCATAGCAGGGCGGTTTTGGTTGCGCCCAAAATACGATGGAATTGTTTAGGTCAGACAAAAAAGAAACCTTATTGCCTTTTTTTCTCCGACTCCTCAATCAACAACGAAAATTCATCCAGCCCCGGCAATTGATCCTGGCGCATGAATTGCTCCACTACAATGGTGTAATGGCCAGCCTGATTGAAATAGAGGTCTTCCTGAATGGGCAGGCGAATCTGGCAGGTTTTGCTGGTGCAATCGCCTGTCCAAAGTCCCATCTTGTCGGTCAACTCCAGCGACACCATTTTGGTCAGGCGCTGGCCGGAAGGCATGAGGGTGTGGATGCGGGTATAGACATTCTGAAAACTGTAATCCACGCTGTGCGTCAGTTCCGCATAGAGGTTGTAAATGCGCGTGGTATCTTCCACATCGAATTCAAAACGCAGCGAATCGGCATAAGCCCACTGCGCATCGGGGAATTCGTGGTTGCCTTCCAGCAGGTAGTTCGGGCCGCAGCCGTAAAGGAGGAGGGATGCAAAGACGGCAAGCAGGAATTTATTCATTGGAAGGCGTTTTGATGATTCCGAGCTGGTTTATAGGTTTTGTGAATCTGAGTGCTATCCAGTGTCTGAGCTTTAGAGTTCGAGAGCAAGGCATGTTATGCCCCAAAAGCGGGAGTTTACTTACGTAAATGACCGATTTTGGGGCATAACATAACGCAGCTATCGGACTATAAAGACAGACACTATTTAAAGTAATCCTTCATCCGGTCAAAAAAACCACGATCATCCTTCCCCGGCTGCGGTTGCAGGTTGGGCATTTCACGCAATTTTTCCAGCAGGCGCTTTTCCTCGTCGTTCAGCTTTTTCGGCGTCCAGACGTTGACGTGAACGATCTCGTCGCCGCGACCATGGCTTTGCACTGAAGGCAAACCCTTGTCTTTCAGGCGGAACATTTTGCCAGACTGCGTGCCTGCAGGAATTTTGATTTTCACCCGGCCATCAATGGTTGGCACTTCGATGGAGGTGCCCAACGCTGCATCGGCAAAGTTGATGTACAGGTCGTAGATCAGGTTCATGCCGTCGCGCTGGAGGAATTCGTGCCTGGTCTCTTCAATGCTGATCAGCAAATCGCCGGGGGGGCCGCCTTTCACGCCCGCATTGCCTTTGCCGCGCATCGAAAGCTGCATGTTTTCTTCCACGCCGCCGGGGATCTCAATGTCAATCGTTTCTTCGGCGTACATGCGGCCATCGCCTTTGCAGTTGCCGCAGAAAGCGGAAATGACCGTTCCCGAGCCACTACAGGTCGGACACGGCGAAGTGGTTTGCATCTGCCCAAGAAAAGTATTGCGCACCTGGCGCACATAGCCCGAACCGCGACAGGTGCCGCAGGTTTTGACCGAACTGCTGTCTTTGGCGCCACTGCCACTGCATACGTTGCAGGTGACGTGTTTCCTGACTTTGATTTTTTTGGTAACGCCGCTTGATATTTCTTCGAGCGACAAGCTGACTTTGATGCGCAGGTTGGAGCCGCGTTGGCCGCCGGCAGGTCGCTGTGCGCCGCCACCCCTGCCAAAAGGATCTTCTCCAAATCCGCCGCTGTCGCCAAACATGCTTCCAAACTGGCGCAGGATGTCTTCCATCGTCATGCCGCCGCTGCTACTGTATCCGCCGCCGCCCTGGTCGCTCACGCCGGCATGGCCGTAACGATCGTAGCGCGCCTTTTTATCGGCATCGCTCAACACCTCATAAGCCTCCGCTGCTTCCTTGAATTTATCCTCTGCCGCTTTGTTGTTGGGGTTGCGGTCCGGGTGGTGCTCAAGGGCTTGTTTTCGGTACGCCTTCTTGATTTCATCTGCGCTTGCGTTTTTATTTACGCCCAGCACTTCATAAAAGTCTCTTTTTGCCATTAGTCGCTTATTTGCCTACCACCACCTTGGCGTAGCGGATAATTTTATCTTTGAGTTGGTACCCGGTTTCAATGGTGTCAATGACTTTGCCTTTCATTTCTTCACTTGGCGCAGGAATTTCCACCACGGCTTCGTGAAATTCAGGGTCAAAAGCCTTGCCGGTTGATTCCATGGCCGTCAAGCCCTTGTTTTTCAGGGTGGTGCTCAATTTGTGGTACACCAAAGCAACCCCTTCACTGAAGGGCTCCGGGCTGTTTTCAGCATCCGCCGCTTTTTTTGCCCTGTCAAAATCGTCCAAAACCGGCAAAAGCGCTGTCAGTGTGTCCTGTGCAGCTGTTGCCATGTAGTCGAGTTTTTCTTTGAGCGCGCGTCTTTTGTAGTTCTCAAATTCCGCGTACAGGCGCAGGTATTTGTCTTTCAATTCTTCGTTTTGCATTTTTAATGCTTCCAGTTCCTGGCCTGCAGAAGCTTGCTGCTCCTGCGTTTGCTCGTTTTCTAAAGCCTCTTCGTTCTGGTCTGCAACTTCTTGCTGCTCCAGTTCTTCCATCGTGGATTCCAGATTCACTTCTATTTCTTTATCGTTCATTACCGCCTTGAATTTTAATAATCTTATGTTGAATAGCAATTTCTTTGCCAGAGGTGGGGAATGCGTCAAAATGGCAGTTGGAGGTGATTTGAAGATTTGAAAATTTGAAGATTTGAAAATTGGCATTGACCAACTTGCTTTTTGCCTCCCCATTGTGCGGGGCAGGCTTTGCCAATTTGCCTACTTGCCAACTTACTTACTTGCCAACTTCCCCAGCACTTGCTCCAATAGCTCTGCATCCGGATTCACGCTGATGATGACGCCATCGCTGTTGAGGAGGTATTTGGTGGGCACCTGCCTGATTTTGTAAAGGTTGGCAATTGGCGCGTCAAAAAATTTGAGGCTTGGACTTTGCTCCATCAGGTGATAAGGCCAGTCCAGGCCGTCGGCGCGTATGGCGCGTTGCCAAGACAACGAATCGCGTTCGATGCCAATGCTGACGATGGTGAATCCCGTGCCGTCTTTGAAAGTCGCATTGCGAAACTGTTCGTACACTTCCCGCAACTTTGGGTTTTCCGCGCGACAGGGGCCGCACCAGCTTCCCCAAAAATCAACAAGCACGTACTGACCGCGCAATTGCGACAACTGCATCGGAGCACCGGCTAAGGTCGTCCCCGAAAAGTTGGGCGCGCGCTCGCCGTTGATGAATTTGGGCTGCATGTAAAAATGGCGCCCCGCCAGAAAGCCGAGTACGGCAAGGATGACGATGAGGTAAATAATATTAGAACGTGACATGCTATTTAGTGTCTTTCTGTTTGGTGCGATAGCTGCGTTAGGTTCGGATCAGGGCTAGGTGTTCCTTTTTTTGTTGCCTGAGTGGGGAACACGGAGTTTCACGGAGTAAAAGGAGTTTCGCGGAGGGCCTAACTCCGTGAAACTCCTTTTACTCCATGAAACTCCGCGACATATAGGAGTCTGCAGAGGCTTCATGTCCACACTATTTAGTCCGTAGGTGAATCACCGGACAAATGATCTCCTCCAGCGATATCCCACCGTGCTGAAACGTATTCTTGTAATAATTGTGATAATGGTTGTAATTGTTCGGATAGAGGAAAAACGCGTCCTCTTTGGCAAAAATAAATGCCGAACTCACATTGGGGCGCGGCAAGCCCGCTTTTTCCGGCTCGCGCACTTCCAGCACGTCGCGGCGCTCGTATTGCAGGTTGCGGCCTACCTTATACCGCAGGTTGGTGGTCGTTTCCCGGTCGCCAACCACCCTCGACGGGGTATTCACGCGAATGGTACCGTGGTCGGTGAGCACCACCAACTGGATGTCGCGCTCTGCCGCTTTTTGCAGGGCTGCCCATAGCGGGGAATTGACAAACCAGGAGCGGGTGAGCGAACGGTAGGCCTTTTCATCGCCGGCTAATTCTTTCAAAACCTCCATTTCGGTGCGGGCGTGCGAAAGCATGTCAATGAAGTTGTACACAATCACCATCAGGTTGCTCTGCAGGTAGTTGAAGATGTTGTCCTGGAGCTGCCGCGCCTGGGCCACGGTCGTGACTTTGACGTAATCATAGCGCAGTTCTTTGCGGAAGGTACGTTTGATTTGTTCGGCCAATAAATCGTGTTCGTGCAAGTTTTTGCCGCCTTCGTCGTTGTCGTTTTTCCACCAGTCGGGGTGGCGTTTTTCGATTTCAACCGGCAGCAAGCCTGCAAAAATTGAGTTGCGGCTATACTGGGTGGAGGTGGGCAAAATGCTGTAGAAATAGTCTTCCTTTTCCACCCGGAACAGTTCGGTGATGGTTGGCTCAATAGCTTTCCACTGGTCGTAGCGCAGGTTGTCCAGCAGCAGCACCACGGTTGGGATATCGTCGCTCATTTTAGGGAAGACTTTGCTGCGCAACAGCGTGTTCGACATCACGGGGCCGTTGCCTTTTTGAACCCAGTCTATGTAGTTTTTAGCGATGAATTTGCTGAACGCATTGTTGGCCTCCTGCTTTTGGCTGGACAGGATGTCGCGCATTTCCACCGACTGGGATTCATCAATTTTGATTTCCCAGTTGATGATTTTGCGGTATACGTCCACCCATTCTTCGAAGCTCAGTCCGCTGTTGATTTGCATGAAAATCTGTCGAAAATCCTGCTGGTAGTCGGAGCTGGTTTTTTCGCGCACCAACCGCTTGTTGTCAATGATTTTTTTCAGCGTCAGCAAAATCTGGTTCGGGTTGACGGGCTTGATGAGGTAGTCGGAAATCTGAGAACCGAGCGCTTCTTCCATAATGTGCTCGGCTTCATTTTTGGTGATCATCACCACCGGCAGTAACGGATTCGTAGCTTTGATTTTGACTAAGGTTTCCAACCCCGTAATTCCGGGCATGCTCTCATCGAGGAAGACCACATCAATGTCATTCACATTCTCCACCTCTTCCAGCGCGTCGTACCCGTTGGTAACGGTGATGACTTCGTATCCTTTTTTTTCCAGAAACAGCAACTGAGGTTTCAGCAGATCAATCTCGTCGTCTGCCCACAGGATTTTGATTTTGTCCATTCGTTATCGGCGATTTTTTTAACACAATAAGAGAGACCTTAAAACTACAACATAGCGGGTGATTATTGCCGACAAGGGACTTTAATTTTAACAAATTGTCAAATGTTACCTTGTTTGGAGCAAACGAAAGCGGTCCTGCGACTTCAAGTCGCAGGACCGCTAAGGGATACAGTAAGGCCGCTATCGGACTATAAAACAGGCACTAATCTAATTACACCCCATCTGCGCCTGGGATACCGCATCATTATTCGGAAAACACAGCCCGGACATGACCTGCTCAGGAACGTACCGTTGCAAATTCGGATCTCTCAACCCATCGCGGATAAAAGCAACCAAATCTTTCTTTTCTTCCTCGTTCAAACCCAACGGATGGAAAAACGGCGAAATCTGGCTTGCGGGCACCCTCGGGTTTTCGTGGACGCCATTGTTGAAGTACTCAATCACTTCTTCCAGCGTTTGTTTGCTGCTGCCGTGGAAATAAGGCCCCGAATCACCGAGGTTGTAAAGCTGCGGCACCCGGAATTTGTATAAATCATCGGGGTTTCCGGTGAAGCCGCCCCGGCCGAGGTTGCGTAAATCAGCTTGCGAAGTTTTTAAACCGCCATTTTCAAACAAATCTTCTACGCCCAGCGCCTGAAAGGTTACGGAGCCGAGGTTGGGTTCGTTGTGGCAGCGGACGCAGCCAGCTTTTCCAAAAAATACGATGGCGCCGCGTTTTTGTTCTTCCGTCATGGCAGCCCTGTCGCCTTTGATCCAGCGCTGAAAAGGCGCTTCGGTGGTCAGCAGCGAGCGCAGGTAGGCGGAAATGGCAAAGCTGGCCGTCTTGCGGGTATAGCGCTCTGCGGTGGGTACATCCGGAAAGGCTTCGTCGAAGAACTGTTTGTAGCCGTTCGCTTCCACAAGTTCTTTGGTATACAACAGGCGGTGAACTTTCAGCCCTTCTATGTTTTGGCCTTCCAGCGCACCCAGCCGTTCGTGGTTGATTGCGGTGCCGGGATCCGCTACGCCCCAGCGGGCTTCCGTACCAGCGTTGACGCCTTCTGAACCAAAAGAACCGTTCCACATGGTGTTGGTCACAAAAGCTACATTCAGCACGCTCAACGGACGGGCGCCCTGGGCGTCAATTTCGGAAGGAACATAAACATTGGACATCATGCGGGCTTCGCCGTTGACTCCAATGCCCAAACCGCCGTCGGCAATGCCCTGGATGCGTCCCGGGCGGAACCCTGCGGAAGGAATGTGGCAGGAACCGCAGGAAAAAGTCCGCCTGTTTTCAGGGTGCGTGGCCTCCACCCCGAAACCTGGTTCATAAAACAGCATTTTCCCAAGGCTCACTTTGCTTGCCGTGAGTGGATTTGCCTCAGATTGCGGAATATTGGCAAAATCATCGCTGTCGGGCAGTTGGTAATGCTTCGGGTCTCCTATGAGATTCAGCATCTCTAAGTCAAGGGTGCCAAATGACTCATGCGTGCAGGCAAATACAAATGCCGAAATTGTGAAAAAAATCAAGTAAGTCTTACGCATAAGATTGTCTTTTCAAGCTAATGGAATAAATGTCGTGTGTCGTGAAATTAAAATCAGGTGCTCGAAAACATTGAGCAATCCTCTATGAGGGGTCAAACGGAAGTTGGTTGAGGATGTTACAGTTTTTTTGTTGTTTTGTGAAAAACGTAATTGGTCTAAATAGTGTCTGCCTTTATAGTCCGATGACTTCGACTCCGCTCAGCCACCTCGGCAGCGTTATGTTTTGCCCCAAAACCGGTCATCCCGCCCGAGCGGGACTCCCGTTTTTAGGGCAAAACATGCCTTGCTCTCGAACTCTAAAGAACAGACACTGGACTAAATGGACAAACACTAAATTCTGTCTTTATTAAAAAAAAAGCGGTACTGCGACGTCAAGTCGTAGTACCGCTAATCAAAGGGGCAAAGCCTGTCCCGTTCAGACGGGAGGGCAAATTGGCAAGTAGGCAAACTCGCCAATTTGCCTACTTACCCCCTGCCTCTTATTACACAAATCCAAATGCCTTACTCCGAAATATATTCTTCCACGTGTGGTTCATTCTTGCGCACCCGGGTCCGTCCAGCCAGGTTTGATAACCCTTTGCGGAAGCTTTCATAAGCGTACAGCATACAAGGCACCACCAGCAAGGTCAGGAAGGTGGCTACAATCAAACCAAAAATCATTGTCCATGCCAGTGGGCCCCAGAACGCTACGTTGTCGCCGCCGAGGTAGAAATGCGCTTCTCCCGTGGTCAGCAGGCTGGAGAAACTCATATTCAGACCAATCGCCAACGGCACCAATCCAGCAATAGAACAGATGGCGGTCAGGAATACCGGCGTGATTCGGGTGGTGCCGGCTTCGATGATGGCATCCCGGAATGGAACCCCGCGTTGTTGCAACACATCCGCAAATTCCAGCAGCAGAATCCCGTTTCGGATCACAATCCCCGAAAGGGCAAAAATTCCGACCCCGGTCATGATGATGGACATGGTCATGCCCGTGATGGCATGCCCGAGGAATACCCCGATGAGGCTGAACAAGACCGTGGAGAAGATGATGAACGGTTTTGAGCCGCTGTTGAACTGCGTCACCATGATCAGGAACATCAGCGCCAACGCACCAAGGAATGCAGAACCAAGGAAGCCGGTCGTTTCAGCCTGATCTTCCTGCTCGCCGGTCATACGCACGTCGTAGCCTTCCGGCAAATCGAGGGTGGTGATGACCTGGTTGATTTGTCCTACAATTTCGTTGGCGTTGTAGCCGCCCAGCACGTTCGAGCCCAGCGTTACCACCCGGCGGAAGCCTTTGCGGTTGATGCCGGTGAACGTTGTGGTGTATTCGATGGTGGCGTAGGCCGAAATAGGAACCTGTTTAAACATGCCCGAACCCATATCCATGAAAGCAATTTCCATGTTCATCAGGTCTTCGAGGCGGTCGCGGTAGACCGGGTCCAGGCGCACCATGATGGGCGTGTCTTCGTCTTCTTCGGCATCGCGGAACTTGGAGGCTTCCGAGCCAAACAGCGCTTTCCGGATGTCGAGCACAATCTGCGCGCTGCTCAAACCGTCGGCCTGCGCTTTGGGCACGTCCACCTTGATGAGGATTTCCGGTTTGTTGCGCACGAGGTCGGAGCGCAAATCTTCAATCCCCTCGATGCCCGCCTGGGCAATTTTATTGATCACGTCGGTTTGGATGTCCGCCAGAATTGCGTAGTCGTCGCCGCTGATTTCAACCGTAATCGGTTTGCCTACGGGCGGGCCGCTGGGTTCTTTTTCTACAGAAATTTCAGCGCCTGGAATGCCTTTGATGTTCTCCCGGATTTTATTCAGGGTTTCAGCGGTATTGAAATCGCGGCGCTTTTCAAACGGAACGAAAGCCACGGCTACCTTGCTCTTGTGCGGCGTCACAACGCGGTCAGGATCCATCGGGTCGCCAGCGCCAATACCGACATTGGTGATCACCGATTTGACGTTCGGGTTGTCTTGTCCAATGACTTCGTACACCTTCTTTTCGATCAATTTCGTCAACGAGTCGGTTACGCTGGCATCGGTTCCTACTGGCAATTTACAATAGACATAAGCAAAATTGGGTTGCCCTTCCGGGAAAAACTCCACTTTGGGATTGGAGGCAACAAAAAAGCCGATGGACAAAAACAGCAACACTACTGTACTGAAAATAGCCACATAAGGCATACCCCGGCGGTGGACCAGGAAGTTCAGCACTTTCCGGTAACCACGGATTAAAGCAGGCCATGCTCCCAATTGGAATCCTTCTGCAACGGGTTGGATGATGAAAATATACAAAGGAACCGACAAGACTAAAACCATGGCTAAATTCCCCATCAGCAGACTACCCGCCAGATAAGAAATCAGGGCGATAACGCCGAAAATGGCCATTGGGCGCAAGGTTCTCCGCAGCTTCGATTTCCTGACCCCCTCTTCGCGTTTCATGGTATCCACCGCAAAAACGGGGTTCATGATGAAGGCGACGAACAAGGATGCAAACAGGGTGATGATCAGGGTCATCGGTAAAAACTTCATAAACTTACCGGCAATGCCCGGCCAGAAAAGCAACGGGAAAAACGGCGCAATCGTGGTTAGGGTACCTGCCAATACCGGGGCAAATACTTCGCCTGCCGCTGCTTTGGCTGCCGTTTTGATGTCAATTGTGGGATTTTGGTGGAAAATCCGGTGCGTATTTTCAATGACCACAATGGCGTCGTCCACAATAATCCCCAATGCCAGCAGCAGGGAGAACAAAACCATGATGTTCAGGGTAAAACCCAGCGAAGGCATGAACAGGAACGCAAGCATGGTGGACAAAGGCACTGCCAAAGCCACAAAAAAAGCGCTTTCTAACCCCATGAAAAACAGCAGGATAAAGAAAACGAACAAAAATCCCAGGATAACGGTATTGATCAGGTCGTTGAGCTGCACTTTCGTTTGGTCGGCTGTATCGCCGGTGATCGTGATGCCCGCGCCAGGTGGTAGTTTGGTGCGCTGGTATTCGTCTGTAATCTCAACGATTTTTTCTGAAGCTTCGATCAGGTTTTGTCCGGCGCGTTTGATGACACTGAGGGTAATGACCGCTTTGCCGTCAAGGCGCGCAAAATCCTGCTTTTCTTCAAACCCGTCGGTTACCGTGGCGATGTCCCTCAAAAAAGCGGCATTGCCCCGGAATGAACGCACCATGATGTTCTCAATGTCGCTCATGTTTTTGAACTCGCCAATGACCCGCAGCGTCCGCCGCAATTCATTGATGCGCAATTCCCCTGCGGAAATGTTTACGTTCTGGCCGGCGATGGCGTTTTCAATATCGGAAAAAGAAAAGCCCGACATTTGCATTTTGTACAGATCAATGTTCACCTGCACTTCGCGCTTGGGCGCGCCGATGACGTCCACCCGGGTGATTTCTTTGATGCCTTCGATCTTATCCTCCAGGTCTTCCGCGTATTTATTCAATTGCGTCAGGGGCAAATCGCCCACAATATTCACCTGCATGATGGGTTGCTCCGAGATGTCCACTTCCTGGATCTGTGGATCCTGGTCGAGGTCGGTGGGCAGGTCGTTTTTGGCCTTGTCCACCGCGTCGCTTACCTTTTGTTTGGCGTCGGCGGTCTCCACGTCGGTGTTGAATTCAACCGTTACCAAAGAAAGGTTCGGAACCGAACGGCTCGTGACGCGCTTGATGCCGTTGATGGACTTGAGCTGGTTCTCAATGGGTTTGGTGATGAGCTTTTCAATGTCTTCCGGGTTAGCGCCTTCCGGATATATCGTCGAAACGAAAATCGTCGGAATCACCACGTCGGGAAATTGCTCTTTGGGAATGCTGATGAAAATGGAAAGCCCGGTCAGCGTGATGAGTATCGTGAAGATATACACGCTGGTTTTGTTGTTGATGGACCAACTGGTGGGCTTGAATTCTTTTATGTGTTTTAGGAAATCCATGTGTGTCTTTTTTAGCCCCCCAACCCCCGAAGGGGGAGCAGGGTGATGCTAATGAATATGATTCGTATTTGTTGCCAGAATCGTTGTTCGTTGTTGGTTGAGCGTTGTTTGTTGGCGTCAGAAAATTTGAAATGGGTATTCCCTAACGAACAACCAACAACGAACAACGATCAACCTTTCAAATAACCAGTAACCAATAACCAACCTAAAGCGTCAGCAACTGCCCATCCGTCACCGTCTGGTAGCCCATCGAAATGATTTTTTCACCGGCTGCAAGGCCCGATTTGATCTGGATTTTGCCGTTGTACGACAAGCCGGTCACGACGTAGCGCTTTTCTGCGCGGAACTTGCCGTCTTTTTCAACCGCAATCAAAGCAAATTTCCCTTTTTCGTCCGACTGAACGATGTTCTCCGACACAATGAGGGCATTGCTCAGGTTCTGGTCGTTGATTGAAACGACTGCATACATGTTTGGCTTGATGTTCGATCTTGCGGGCAGCGCGCATTCCACCGTAAATGTTCTGGACATTTGATTGATGGCCTTGCTCACCAGGGTGATTTTGCTGTTGATGGTGTCTTTGGTGTCGGGCAGAATAATTTTTACCGACAATCCTTCGCGTACTTTATCCGAGTAAGAATCCGGCACTTTCGCTACGGCGCGCAAATCGGAGGTATTAACGATGTTCACCACCGGCATGCCCGGCGCTACGGATTGGCCAGTTTTCAGATACACCACATCAACCGTGCCACCAACCGGGGCGGTAATTCTGGCGTATTTAAACTGCTCTTTCACAGAGGCCAATTGCTGCACCAGCGACTCGTAGCCCGATTTGGCCTGAATGTACTGGATTTCGCTGCCGATTTTTTGCTCCCACAGTTTTTGCTGGCGTTCGTACACGGTTTTGGCCGTTTCGATGTTGATCTCCAATTGACGCATGGACTCCCGCATGGAAGTAGCATCTACTTCGGCGATCAACTGCCCCTTCGAGACCTGCTGGCCTTCCACGACGTAGACCTTTTTCAATTGTCCGGGCATCCCGGCATTCACACTCTGGCTTTGCTTCGCCTCAATGTTCCCGCGAACCTCAATATAATGGGAAAACGGAGAAGTCTGGAGCGTTTCCAGCGCCACCGCTTTGGCGATTTCACGCTGTACGGTGCCTTCGCTCATTTTCGCGATTTCGACTTCCAATTGCTGGATTTTGCCTTCCAGTTCATTTTTTTGGGTCTGAAAAGCAGCCAATTGCGCTCTTTTAGAAGCGAGGTCGTCGCCGCCAGCTGACGTGCAGGCCGAAAAAGCAAGGGCGATTATAGAAAACAGGATAGTCCTTTTCATAACGGTTGTTATAGTTGATTGTAAGTTTGATTGTATTATTTCAGCAACTCCAAGTAGAAAATTTGCTATTTGTCGGTTACAAAAGCCGACTGCAAACTGCTAACTCAAATCCTGCCAACTGAATGATTACTTTACGCCCATCGCTTTTTCCAGGTCCACCTTCGCATTCGCCAGGTCGTACCAGGCGTTCAGCAGGTTGGCTTGTGCGGTATACACTTCGCGTTCGGCATTGGTCACTTCAAAACTGGAGCCCACGCCTTCCCGCCACTTGATTTGGGTGGTATTGAAGATGCGTTCTGCCTGTTCGAGGGTTTTTTGCCGTGCTTTCAGTCGATCGCTGGCATTCAGGTAGGCAATGCGCGACGATTCGATCTGAAACGCCATCACTTGTTCAAAATCCCGGATTTGCAGGCCGATTTTGTCCCGATCAATGGATGCTTTCTGGATTTTACTCCGGCGGTCGAATCCGTCGAAAATCGGCACATTGATGTGTACGCCTATTAAGGAAGTGGAGAAAAAGCCGGCTTCATCGCCGTTGAATAATTTGTTGCGCTGCAAAGCCTGGCTGTAAGAAGCAGAGCCTACCACCGAAGGGAAATACGATTTCCGGAAGCGGTCAATGTTCAGTTCGTTCAGGTAAAAACTCTTTTTGAGCACCTGGTATTCAACGCGGTTGTCGAAAAGATAAGCGCCACTGAGGGCCGGGTCGGCAACTTCCATCGGCATGTCTGCAATTTTATCGGTCAACTCAAGGGGTTGGCTGATCGGGTATTGCATCTGAAACTTCAGCAGGGTAATCGCTGTTTGCTCCTGGCGCTGAAGCACTTCCAGTTCGGTTTGCAGGTTGGCGAGCGAGAGCTCCAACCGATCCACATCCAGCAGTTCCGCAAAGCCATTTTTGTAGATTTCGCGGGTTTCGGCGAGCAGTTTTTCTAAGTTGGTGATGTTTTTGGTCACCAGCGCTGTGCCTTCACGGGTTACCAACACCGCGAGGTAAGCTTTGCGGATGTTGTAAGCCACCTCCTGCTCCGGTATGCCGATTTGTAACTGTCTCAATTCCCGCAAGCCTTTGACCGCCTTCAATCCTACAAAATAAGCGCCGTCGAAGATCAACGCGCTGAAATTGAGGCTGGCTGAAAGGCTGTTGTTGGTACCGAACTGCGCAGGGAACAAGCCGCCGTTGGAAGGCGTCAATTGATCCTCGGTGATGAGGTCATAATTCAGCAGCGTATTCTCCACCGCAGGGGTGAGGAAGTCGGGCAAAAAAGAAACCGGCAGTTCAAGAAAATACTGGTAGCTGATGTTGCCCTCCAATTTGGGCATTCCAATCGCTTTGTATTCCTTGATTTCTGCCTCGGCATAAGGGACATCCATGCGCGCGCTTCGGATAGAATTGTGGTTGGCCAAGCCATACTCTACCGCCTGTTTCAGGCTGAAGCTTTGAGATTGCGCGCTTTGTTGTGCTGTCAGCGGGGTCAGCAGGCTCCACAGCAGCAGGGTGATCGGGAAAAATCTGGTGCGCATAAAATTGTTATGTTAAAGTTGAATGAGTGCGTTTAGTCTGGTTACTTGGTTATGGGTTATAAGTCGTTGTTCGTTGTTCGTTGTTCGTTGAGTGTTGTTCGTTCCGTTCCCGCATCTTCAAATCCTCAAATCCTCAAAGTTGTTCGTTGTTCGTTGGGTGTTGTTCGTTCCGTTCCCGCATCTTCAAATCCTCAAATCTTCAAATCTTCAAATACTCCCCATACAACTCCATCCCTTTCTCCGAAGCAATGCCCCGGATATGGTAATCAACAAAAACCCGGTGGGCTTCTGATGGGCTGTACTCATGTCCGGCATAAAAATCTTCATCAACCATTGCCCCTAAGGCGCATGAAAAAATCGCAGTAACGATGTCAGTTTGAAGATCGTTCCGGTAAAGCCCTTCTTTCATGCCGCGTTCGATGTTGGTTTTGATCATTCCCGCCACAAAATCCTTGCGGTGTTGTTCCATCAATTCCCAACTGCGGTGGTAGTATTTTTGAAGGTCGTATAAAATGCTAGGCGCCGTTTGTTGTAGTTTTTCATGCACATGCCGGCTGATGCGCAACAGTTCGTCAATGGCGTTTTCTGACTCAACTGTAATGACTTGAGCCAATTGTTGTTCTTCCTGCACCCGCCGTTGCACGATTCGGTAAATGAGATCGGATTTCTGGTCAATGAACTGATAAAGGGTTTTTTTAGAAATCCCCATGAACCTGCATACATCATCCATCGTCGTGCTTTTCAGGCCGTTACGCATAAAATACTGTTCGCACTTCGATAATATCTGCTCCATTCCAAACATGCTTGTTCTTCTGTTTAGTCCGCTTGATAACAGCGGAAACTTTCGGCGGTTCAAAAGTTTCCTGATTTTCTTTCGTATTTTTTCATTTTCCGACGAACAGTGGATTTTGATAGATGAAAAGAGGGGATTGGGTAAGTGCTATTCCATATTCGTGATTTTTTATCACATGGGATTTTTACCTGGTCCACATAATACAGGGAAGCCGCCTATCCCGCCAAGTCGGGACAAGTTGTGAACTATGTGAAAACAACTATGTGCCCTATGTGGTAAAAAACACTCAATTTCAAAATCTGGAATGGCCGGGAGTTGCCAAAAATAACTTCCTTCAAAAAATAACTGCAATTTTTAAAATATCCCCACCACTTGTTCGTCTCCCCAATTGTATGGAGTCGAAAACAGCATCTGCAACACCGGACAGCGCCACCGCAAGGGGCAGCAAAATCAGCGAGGTCTTCCGCGAAGAAAGCGGTCGGCTGCTGGCTTTTGTGCGCCAGCGGGTGTCGCGACTGGAAGATGCGGAAGACATTGTGCAGGATGTTTTTTATGAGTTGTCGGAAATGGAGCGCCTGATGAAGCCGGTGGAGCAGTTCGCGGCCTGGTTGTTTGCGGTGGCTCGCAATAAGATCACCGACCGCTACCGGAAGAAAAAACCGGTGCTGATGCAGGAACTGACGGTACCTGGCGTGGAGGATGCTGAAGATCGCGCGGATTTGTACCTCTTGGACAGCCTCTTAACACCGGATTTCAACGATGCCGAAGCCACGCTTTTCCGGGAAGCGTTGCTGGAAGCCCTCGAAGAAGCCCTCGACACCCTGCCCGACGCACAGCGCGATGTTTTTGTCTGGCACGAACTGGAAGGCATTCCTTTCAAAACAATTGCCGAAAAAACCGGTGTGCCGGTGAACACCCTGCTGACGCGCAAACGCTATGCGGTGCTGGAACTGCGCGAACAACTCCGCGCGGTGTACGACGAATGGTTAAATGATTAAATTCAAAAAAATGAAAAGGTTCAAAGCTTTTAAAGTCTTAAAATTCATGTTTTTCGGCGCGTTCTTTTTGGTGGCCGCAAGTTTTGCGACCATGCTGTTGTGGAATGCGCTCATGCCCGCCATTTTTGGATTGCCGGCGCTTGGTTTGGGGCAATCCCTTGGTTTATTGGTCCTGTCGCGGTTACTGACCGGCGGGTTCCGGCCTGGCGGTGGCTGGGGCGGCGGACCGCGCCACCACTACTGGAAGCAAAAAATGGCCGATCGCTGGGCGAACATGACGCCGGAAGAACGCGAACACTGGAAAGGCCATTGGGGTGGGCGTTGCAGGAAATTCCCCGAAGATGTGCACGCGCCGAAGGATACGCAGAATGATTTCGTGTAGGGGCAGAAAATTTATTGTAGGGGCAGAAAATTTTCTGCCCCTACAATGAATTTTCAAATTAATGGCGTCTTCTCAAACCACGGCTGCGCCTTCTCCAACTCTCCCGCCAACTGAAACAACAAATCTTCCCGCCCAAGATTCGCCGTAAACATGCTCCCAACCGGCAGGCCATCTTCCGTCCAGTACAATGGAACGGACATCGAGGGCTGCCCGGTCATGTTGGCGATAGGCGTGAAGGGGATGAAAGCAAATATTTTTTCCGCCAGTTCGTCCACATTGGCGCGCAGCAAGCCTTTGAGCCCAAACGTGCTGATGATTCGAATCAACAACCGTTCTTGTTTGGTCGGTTGCAAAGTGCCGGTAACGAAAGGTTTCATAGCGAGGGTAGGCGTCAGCAGCAGGTCGTAGCGTTCGTGAAAAGCGGCAGCCCGGCGCGCGATTTCATTCCACTGGCGCTTGGCCAGCGCAAAATCCATGGCGGAATACGCACGTCCCAGCAGATAAAGCGCCCAGGTACTTTGCTCGACATCCGACGGTCGGGGTTTTCGGCCTAAATGCAGTTCCAGGTCTGCAACAGTGCCAGCCGCTTCCCCGAAAACCATCATCACGAAAACTTTGGTCAGGTCTTCTTTGCGGTAGGGTAGAGGGACTTCTTCCACCTCATGGCCCAGCGTTTCCAGCAGTTTTGCCGTGTGGTGTACGGCGGCGATGCATTCGGGTTCCGTTTGTTGTCCCAATGTATGCGTAGTGGCAAAGCCGATGCGCAGGCGGGGCGGCGTGGTTTGGACTTCCTCCGTGTAAGGCCGGGCGGGTCGTTGGGTGAGGTGCAATTCTCCCGGCCCATCGCCCTGAATCAGGTCCAGCAGGGCCGCGCTGTCGCGCACCGAACGACTGACGCAGCCTTCCGAAACGGCGCCGCTCCAGAGCTCGCCGGCCATCGGGCCCAGGCTGACCCGTCCGCGACTGGATTTGAGTCCAAAAAGCCCGCAACACGAAGCCGGAATGCGGATGGAGCCGCCGCCGTCATTGGCTGTGGCAATGGGCGTAATCCCTGCCGCAACCGCTGCTGCCGAACCGCCGCTGGAGCCGCCTGTGGTACGTGTCGTATCCCAGGGATTGAGCGTGGGACCATACAGTTCCGGTTCGGTGAAAGGCGTCAAACCGAATTCAGGCAAATTGGTCTTGCCAAGGAACAACATACCTGCACGACGATACTTTCCAACCACATAGCTGTCCTGTTTGGAAACATAACCCCGAAAGCCCCGGCAACCCTGATGCATGGGCAAACCTTCTACTTCCATCAGCAGGTCTTTGATCAGCAAGGGGACCCCCGAAAACGGCAGATCCGGGGTAATTGAATCCGACATTTTCCGCGCCAAATCGTAGGTCGGATGAATGATGGCGTTGATTTTTGGATTCACAGCTTCCGCGCGCGCAATGGCGAGTTCGAGGATTTCGGAAGCTTTGATTGCACGGGTGCGCACGAGTTCGGCTAAGGCAGTGGCGTCGTGGCGGCGGTATTCTTCAAATGTCATGGTTTCCGTTTTTTGCTCATTCCGGGAGAAAGATATTTAATCCTGACCATATTTCAGAAATCTTTCCTGAATTGTGAATCTTGCAACTCAAAACGGATGGAACATGGAAGATATCCTATCGCAAGTTTACGCCCCGGAGGCCTTTCGGGAGGCCGGGCATCGGCTGATTGATGCTTTAGCGGATCATTTGAGCAACACGCAACAGGGCTTGGCGGAACAAGCCATCACCTGGCGGCAACCCAACGAGGCGCTCGAACGCTGGCAGTTCGACCCTGATGCTCCTGGGGGCGACGC
>JALHRK010000049.1 GCA_022841505.1 Saprospiraceae bacterium
TGGCTACCGACACGCCCGAATTTATTTCGCCCTCCACAGCAGCCGTTTTGCAACACCGGCTTGGCGCAACGCGGGCGGGCACTTTCGACATCAATACGGCCTGTGCGGGATTCGTAACGGCGCTCGACATTGGCAGCAAATACATCCGGGCCGACGAACAATACGAATATGTGCTGGTCGTTGGGGCTTATGCGATGAGTAAGTATTTGAATCTCAAAGACAAAAAAACGGTGACGCTTTTCGCGGATGGCGCAGGCGCAGTGGTGTTGAAAGCAGAAAAAGACGGCCGTCGCGGCTTTTTGAGCAGCCAGTTGCACTCGGACGGGCAATACTATGGATGGATGGGCATTTACGGCGGTGGCGCCCACCAACCGGTTACACCTGAAATGTTGGCAAAAGGCGATCATTTGCTCAAATTTGTGCATAAATTCCCCAAGGAACTCAATCCCGAACGCTGGTCAAGTATGGCAGAAACCCTTTGCCGGCGCGCCAACGTGACGCCACAGGAGGTTGAACAATATTTCATCACCCAGATCAACATCAACAGCATTTGGGAGACGATGGACCGGCTGGAAACCCCACGCGAACGGGCGCATACAATCATGCACCACTACGGGTATACCGGCTCGGCCTGTATTCCCATGGCCTTCAACGATGCCTGGGAAAAAGGTAAAGTAAACCCCGGCGATTTGGTGTTGTTTATTGGAAGCGGCGGTGGTTTGGCTTTTGCTGCGGCGCTGTTCAGGATGTGAAATGATGGTATTTTCTATTTACCACATAGGGCACAATAGTTGTTTTCACATAGGGCACATAGAAGTTGGCATTCTCAGGAAAGGACTATGTGTACTATGTGAAAACCCCTATGTGAACTATGTGGTAAAGAATCACATAAGATGCAAATACAACAACAAGACTGGGCGGCACGGTGGGCCTTGTACGCTCCCGATCGCCCGGCGCTGAAAGAATTTGAAACCGGGCGTACTTACACGTACCGCGAGTTGAACCGGCTGGGCAACCGCTTAGCGCACCACCTTACCGGGGTGCTTGGGTTGCATAGTGGCGACCGGATTGCCGTGTTGGCAGAAAACTGCTTAGAATACTTAGCGCTTTTTGTTGCTGCCCAAAAAACGGGCCTTATTCTGGTGCCGTTGAACTACCGCTTAGCCGCTTCTGAAATTGACTACCTGATCGGAAATTCCACGCCGTCGCTGCTGATCACGGAAGAAAAATTTCAGCACCTGCTCAGCGATGCCCCGGTATCCCGTGATGTGCCACACCATTGGCAATTAGAAGTATTGCGCGATTTTTGTACGCTGCGCATCGAATTGCCGGAAGACGACTTTTTTGAGGTTCGGCCCGTGGAAGAAGACCACCCCATTTTTATTCTCTACACCTCCGGCACTACGGGGTTCCCAAAAGGCGCACTTTATACCCACAAGATGTTGTTTTGGAACAGCATCAACACGGCGATGTCGCTCATTGTCAACTCCGAAAGCCGGACGGTCAATTGCATGCCTCCGTTCCATACCGGTGGCTGGAATGTACTCACCCTACCCTTCCTGCACCACGGCGGCTACACTTGTATAATGAAAAAATTCGACCCTGCGGCGGTGCTTACGGCGCTTGAGTCGGAGCGCTGCACGTTGTTTATGGGTGTGCCCACGATGCTGAAAATGATTGCAGAACTTCCTGATTTTCAGGTGGCTGATTTTTCAAACCTCTATTACCTGATCGTTGGGGGCGAACCCATGCCGATTCCTTTGATCGAGCAATGGCATGCTAAAAATGTTCCCATCCGGCAGGGGTACGGCATGACGGAAGTGGGCCCCAACCTGACTTCTCTACACCAGCGCGACGCCATCCGCAAAAAAGGCTCCATCGGGCGGCCCAATTTTTACGTGGAAATCAAAATTGTGGACGAAAAAGGCGAGCGGGTTGCGCCCAATCAGCCGGGCGAATTGTTGCTGCGCGGCCCCATGGTGACGCCTGGGTATTGGCAAAATGAGGCGGCGACCCATGCGGCCTTCGGCGGGGTGCTGAGCGGAGCCGAAGCATGGTTCTACACGGGCGACATGGTGCGCCAGGACGAAGAAGGCTATATCTACGTGGTGGATCGCATCAAAAACATGTTCATCTCCGGCGGCGAAAACGTATATCCCGCAGAAGTAGAGCGGGTGTTGGTCACCCATCCCGGTGTGGCAGAAGCGGCGGTGATCGGCATTCCCGATGCAAAATGGGGTGAAAGCGGCAAAGCTTTTGTTGTTTGCAAAAAGGAAGCTTCTGTTTCAGAAATGGAATTGATGGCGCATTGCGAGAAGCATTTGGCGAAGTTTAAAATTCCGAAATCCATTGTTTTTATAGAAGCATTGCCTAAAAATGACACTGGAAAAATTAACCGAATGGCTTTGAAAATTCTAAGATAGAGCATGTATTCTCTACTTCCTGCTAAAGACGTTAAGGTGTGTCCCGCTTTGCGGACTTCGCGTGTCCTCCGCGGACTTTGCGGGAAACCATTTCCCACAAAAAGATTATTTCCCGCCAAGGGCGCTAAGGTCTCGCTAAGGGCGCAAAGGTGGGCATCACGCTTGGCGGACTTCGCGTGTCCTCCGAGGACTTTGCGGGAAACTATTTCCCACAAAAAGATTATTTCCCGCTAAGGGCGCTAAGGTCTCGCTAAGGGCGCAAAGGCGGGCATCACACTTTGCGGACTTCGCGTGTCCTCCGAGGACTTTGCGGGAAACTATTTCCCACAAAAAGATTATTTCCCGCTAAGGGCGCTAAGGTCTCGCTAAGGGCGCTAAGGCGGGCATCACGCTTGGCGGACTTCGCGTGTCCTCCGCGGACTTTGCGGGAAACCATTGATTATTTCCCGCTAAGGGCGCTAAGCCAACATCATATTTTATCCCAAATGCACCGCCCCGCCCACTGCATCCCGCGTTGCACCCGTCACAGAGGCCATACAATTTGGTTTTCCCATCATACGCAAGGCGCCGAGCAAGGCCATGAGGATGGCTTCTTTAAAGCTGATGATGCGCGCATCGGGCACGACCACTTCCACTTTTTGGGGTGCGCAGGATTTTTGGATGCAATCCATCAAAAAATCATTCATTGCACCGCCGCCAGTGGCTAAGAGTTTGTAGTTGGAACGCTGCACGCCTTCCCGTTCGAGGGTTTGGGCAAGGTGCGAACTAATTTGTTCAGCAAGCTGCACGCAGGCCGTATGCAATTTATCTTCCAACGGGCAATCGGCTGCTAAAAAAAGCGGGATGAGTTCGCGGCGCACCCAATCATTCCCCAAAGATTTGGGATAAGGCTGGCTGAAAAAAGGCAGGGCATCCGCTTTGGCTTTTAAGGGCGCGTTCAAACTGCCGCGGGCCGCCAACCGGCCTTTGTCGTCGTAGGCCAAACCAATGGGTTGCACTAAGGCATTCAGCACCTGGTTGGCGCCGCCGAGATCGTAGGCCACGTAGCGCCCGCCATCGGCTTTAAGCGTGAGGTTGGCAATCCCACCAAGGTTGAGGCAAAAATCGTAGTCGCTGAACAATACCCGGTCTGCCAGCGGCGCCAATGGCGCGCCCTGACCGCCCAGCGCAACATCCTGTGCCCGAAAGTTATCAATGACTACCCGTCCTGTGCGCGCCGCAATGGCCGCCCCGTCGCCAATTTGGGTGGTGAAACGCTTGTCGGGATAATGAAAAATGGTGTGACCGTGAGACGCAATAAAATCCGGCGTCAACTGGTGTTCTTCGAGGAAAGCATTCACTAAGTCGCCGACATATTCGCCGAAAGCGGCGTGGGCTTCCGCCAATTGAAAGGCACTGCCGGCAGGAAGCTCAGCCAGTATTTTTTTCCAGGGTTCAGAAAAAGAAAGCGTATCGGAAGCGACTAAGCGCCATTCGTTCAGAGCGCCGCTTTCTGCAAACCTAAATTCGCAGAACGCCAGATCCAGTCCGTCTAAGGAGCTGCCCGACATGAGGCCGAGGGCTTTAAAAGTTGTCGTAATCGTTTGCGGCATGGTATCGTTGGTTACCTAGTGTCTGTCTTTATAGTCCGATAGCTGCGTTATGTTTCGTCCCAAAACCGGTCATTTACCACTTTAGGAAAATGCAGCCACCAAAAGGACAATCGCCAGTAAAATCAGTGCGCCGTAGACGCAACCGATAACGACGGCCGCAGTTGCCAGCCCTTCACCTTTATATCTTCCCGGATTTCTCCGGATTTTTTTGAGGCTTTGGAGGCCAAGGATGACGCCGACGATCATAACCGGAAAAAAAAATATGCCCGTAATGGCGCAAACAAGCGCCCAAACGGCCGTCTTGTCTGTTTCGGGCTCCGAATATCCGGTGTCGCGGTAAGCATAATCTTCGTTCCCTGAATCCTGAAAAACGATTTTCCCATCTGAATTTTCAATGCTGGCAACATCCCCTTTTGAAATGTCAATTTCCGGGGAATTGGGCCGCCCGCATCGCCGGTAAACAACCCTGGTGTCCGTAATTTGGAGGATATCGGCTTCTATGATTTCACCCGAATGCAGCTTGATTTTAGAACAAGGCGCCAACAAGTGATTCCCCATCGGAACCTCCCCAAACGCAGGGTTCTCCTGAATCGCTTTCCTGAGTTTCTTTTTCAAAATCTTCAGGACAATCCGATCTTTCCAACTCAGTTTTTTACCCAAAAGCGTTTCTAATTCTGCATTTGAGCTTTCCGAAAATTGGCGCATGGAGAGGTTTTGGGGCGGCTTTTTTTCTGAAACAGCAGGATGAACAGCTCCTGCGGCAACAGCGAATAGCAACACCACCAACGATAAGACAGCTCTTAACGAAAGCCTTGTTTTTTTCATGGCGAAGGGATTAAGGAACGTGTTGTAAATTACTTCCTCAACTTCTCAACGTGTTCGGCCAGCGCTTTGATTTTTGCTTCATCAAGCAAGGTTTTAAAGCCTACCATCACCGTACCGGCCCGGCCTTCCGAAATCACTTTAACGCGTTCATCCAGGGTGAGCGCAGATTTGGTCAGGTCAATGGCCCCGTTGCCCTGCATATCGCCGTAAAGGCCATGGCAGGTCACGCAGTAAGTTTTGTACAGTTTTTCACCGTCCGGCGCATCCGCAGAAGCGGTCACTGTATTATTGGCAGTTTTGTCTTCCGATGTGCCGCCACAGGCGACAATAAAAGCTGCAATGGCAAAAAAAATAGCAGATTTTTTCATTATGTGTGATATTAGGTATTTGTTACTTGTTATTGGTTACTGGTTACTGGGAGAACGGAACCAATAACCCGTAACCAATAACCACAACAGAGTCCCGAAGATAAACAAGGAATTAGAATTCCGCTGTTCAAATATTCCCTTATCTGTGTCCATTGTCTTAAACCTAAGATCTATAATCTGTTAGAGACATGTCCAACCACGGCCTGCGGGTAGTATCCCATCGTTCCTGCACCACGTAAAAGACCATACCGATGAAGAGCCCCAGTATGGCGCCTGCGTATACGTCTTTTAAAAAATGCTGTACCAGATAGATTCTTGAAATGCCGGTGAGGAACGCTATGGCAAATAAAAGCGCTGCAACAGCCCGTTTGTAGGGCAAACACAACGCAACGAAGGTGAACAAAGCAAAAGCGGATGTGGTATGCCCCGATGGAAAGCTGGTGGCGCCGCTGTGTAATTCGACTCCCTGAACGGTTTGAACCAGGTCAAACAGGCCTTGTTTGCTCAAAAATGCCATAGGCCGATCCTGTCCGAAGAACGCTTTAAAAGCGTACGAAAAACACGTAACGGTCAGCCCGATCATCGGGATTACAATGGCGTAACGGTAGCGTTGGAACAGCAAATAAAAAAGCACCGGAAAATAAATCCAGGCTTCCCCCATTTTCGTGAACCACCTGAAAAATAAATCGCCGAATGCGCTGCGCCGTTCGCTGAAAAAAAAGATGTCGTCCCCGGTGTTAATTTGCAACAGCAAAAAACCAGCCACGAGGAAAAACAGGCCAGCTAATCCAAAAAACCAACGGTTTTCCAAAACAATGTTGTCGTCAATTTCCGTCCGATGTTTTGATTCCGGCATCTTTACGCTGCTTGTTTTTTCTATTCTTAAAAAAGCGCTGAATGACCTCTGCGTAGCGGTCTATATCCAGCAACTGCGAATCGTTCATGGCTTTATAGGTCAGGAAAACGCCCGTGGGGAACAACACCAGAGAGGGAACCCATGCCGCTGCCGCCGCAGGAAGAAAATGGGCTTCCGCAATTTTCCGGCAAAAAATCGTCAGGATGATGAAGACGATAAAAAATACGATGGACACGAGGATCGGATACCCGAATCCGCCTTTCCGGATGATGGCCCCCATAGGCGCGCCGATGAACACAAACAAAAAGCAAGCCACTGCGATGCTGTATTTCATGTACAGGTCGTAAATGTGTTTGATTTTTGACTCATCCATGCTGTCTAAAGAGCGCTGCGCAGATTCTGACTGGCTGGACAGTGTGCGGGCGAACGATCGGGCGCGGTCATAAACGCGCTGCCGTTCAAAATCCGGTTTGGAAAGAAAGTAAGCTTCCACCGTAGGGAAGTCGGTCAGTGTCTTTATTTTCACCGTATCTCTGGCGCTTTTTATCCGCTGAGAAACGGTATCGGATTGCGCAGTGGTTGCGCGGGCAGCGGCCGAACCTTTGATGCCGAGTGGAGACTTCAGGTTGTTTTTTGGCAACTGTTCCCGCTTTTTCAGGGCTTCGGCGGCTTCTTTTGGAATATTGAGCCGGACCTTTTTGGTGGTATCAGGTTTGTCGGCGCCAACCAGGTCTTTGTTGCGCAGGCGGGCGCGGATGGAATCCTGTACCTTGAGTTCTTCCGGCGTTTCGGCCTGCCCGATCAGTGTGCTGTCGGCCTGCATCAGGTAAAACGCCGTGGCCATATTGGCGGCAAAAGCATTCTTCCGGCGGTCCATACGCCCGCTGATGGAGTCAATGGCGACCTGCAATTGCCCGATGCTGAGCATGGAGCGGTTTTGCTTAAACAGTTCTTCGTCCGAGCGCTTGATCTCGAATTGCGACATATCGAATACCTTCGTCCACTCTTTGAAAGAGGTGCGCACGAAAGGCTGGGAATTGCTGTTGCGGGAAGAGGCGCTGGGCTGCACTTCCACGTATTGAGTGCCGTCGCGCAGGTTCATCACAAACAGCTTGCCGTCAGGCGAAGCATACATTTCGCCTTCTTTGGCTACAATCTGATTGATGACGTCTTTGCGGTGGTTCGACATATCGTAAATGAGCACGTTTTTGATGCTGCGGCCATCGTTCCCTTTTTCGCCGATGAAAATGGAAAAGCCTTCAAATGCATCCGTAAACGCGCCGCCTTCTAAGCGCAGGGTTGGTTTTTGGTTGGTAATGTCGAACATGCGCGAACCAAACTTGAGGTTGGCCGCCGGGATGAGTTTGTTGGAACTATAATACGAAATGAGGGTGGCGCCAAACGCAAACAGCATGATGGGCCGCATGACCCGCAGCAGCGAGATGCCCGCCGATTTCATGCTCGACAACTCATAGCGCTCAGCACTGTTCCCCAGCACCATCACCGACGCAATCAGCACCGCAATGGGCAGTGACATCGGCACTACGGCAACGGATTTGTAGGCCAGCAACTCCACAATTTCGAGCATGCTGAGGCCTTTTCCGGCAATGTCGTCAATGTAAATCCACAGCGTTTGCATGATGAATACGAACGCCGCGATCATAAACATGACAAAAAACGGTGGCACAAAGGCCTGCACAATCATCCGGTCAATTCGCTTCATGCCTGGTTTGAGACGTTTGATGTTAGATTTAAGCTATTAGACATTAGATGTTAGACGTTAGATTTGAGATACTAGACATCAGATGTTGGACTTCAACGGATTTTTAGTCGAATCACCTTCCACATAACGCATTATCGTTGGACAAAGATAGAGCCTTAGCGGGATTTTTTTCAGGAAGGGTGAAATCCTTACTCAGTCGAAATCTGGAAATATTTTAGACAAGCGGCGATAGGTATTGTTCAGAAATAAACAAAGGTATGATCTACAGATTGCTTTTCTTTTCCCTGCTACTATGCGGGTGTGGCACTCAAAGCAAGCCAGCAGCTTTGAGCTCCGGCATCAGTGGGCCTTTCACTGACTTGGATGAAAACATCTTTTACCAGGAAGGGAATTGGTATAAAATAGCCTTGGAAAATCGAGCAGATTCTACCTTTTATTTTCCCGTTGGTTCGAACAGCAGACAAGATTTTTCGCCCTACAGTACGGCTCATTATTTTAGCGGAGACAGCATCAGGAGCTCTTTGTCTTGTAGAGTATCTGACACGCTTATTCCAATACTCCCGAAATCGGAGCGCACTTTTTTCTTTGACCTGCGTGAACTCCCGCACAAGCGAACGGATTCCTTTTTGCTGTTTTTTCACTATTATCCGGACACTAGCCTCCATCATCAGCAGGTTTTAGAAGTAAAGTGCCTGGTAGAAACGCCGCCCAAATTGAAGGTTTTTAGTCCTCGTTAGCTGGCCTATGCGGAACCTGCTTAGCGCTATGTTCTTCCTAACCGATAATTTTGTATAATTCAAAAACAAGAAACATGAAATTAAAATGTCTTTCCAAAGGACTTGGATCAAGCCTGCTATTTCTTTTGCTTTCAGGCTGTTACATAGTAAATCAACCTTTCCTTGTGACGGTAGACAAAGTTAATTTGCTGTACCTCAACCTCCCTAACCCCATTCATATTTGGACACAAGGGGCGAATAAAAACCTCGTTTTGGAAACGGACAATGGCACGATCGAAGCGTTTGAAGACAAATACTTTATCACCCCCTCCAGGCCGGGTAAAGGAACCATACGGATAAGATCCGGGAAAAAGGAATTGGGTGAATGGTATTTCCATGCAATTACCCCGGATCAACCAATCAGAGCAAATATTGCGGGGCGCCCCCATACGATGGACCCATTTTTAGTTTCTCACTACCAGGGCCTCATGGTTGTTCATCAAATGGATTATGAGGTAAATATAAACATCGTGTCTTTTGATTTTGTGTTGAAGCGCAACAATGAGGTCGTTTAACAAGTACATAACCCCGGAAGCCGATTCGTTGAAGCGGTTCGCAGCACTATACAAAATGGCTTAAAAACGGGCGATATAATTGTTTTTAACAACATCGTCGGCAAATACCCAAACGGAAACTCAATATCCTTAAACTCAATTACAATAACCGTTCCAGATAATTTTTGAGTGGCATCCCACATCAATCCTCATTCATCTATCATCAATCCTTCCTTTTTCAAAAAAACCAATGACTCCCCCCCCCTTCTGCTGCCTGAGCTGTCGGCTGAGCGCAGTCGAAGCCAAGTCGAAGGTGGGGCTGGGGGGCTTTCATTCCACCTCCCCCTCAATCACCAGCAACTCCGCCTTCCTTTGCCCGTGCAGATACACCTTCAGTTTTTTATAAAAATAACCGATGTCCCGCGCATCGTATTCCACTGAAATGACGCCCACCGAATCTGCTGGAACCGGCTCGTACGACCAATCGGGCACCGTGCAGCCGCAGGAAGTGCGCACGTTGTCAACCGTCAGTGCGGCGCCGCTCGTATTGCGGAAGCGGAACTCGTGCGTGCTGGGTTTGTGGTGCTGAAGCACGCCAAAATCGTGCTCGGTCGGGCCAAGCCATTCCACTTTAGACACCGCGTCTGGCGCTGTCCACCACAAAGAAATCGAAACCAGTAAGTAAAACATGTTGTTTAATTTTGTGTACAAATGAATAACGCGAAAGCGAAAGATTGTGGATAAAATTTTGGTAAAAAATTTGCCGCACCGGTCATTTAGAGGGTACTTTACGGTACCGGTTATTGGTTATTGGTTATTGGTTATTGGTGCTAGGGGGATGCTTGATGATTTGTATCTAGATCCTGCTCCTGCTGATAACAAGTAACCAGAAACGGATGCGAGAACAGACCAATACACCAATAACCAGAAAAGGATGCGACAACAGACCAATAACCAATACACCAATAACAAGTAACCAGAAAAGGACGCGAGAACAGAACGAACAACGAACAACCGACAACGAACAACGACCCCTGACCAATAACAAATAACCAATAACCAGTAACTATAAAACAAATGCCAGAATTCGTACACCTCCACTGCCACACCCAATACTCCCTGCTCGACGGCGCTGCCGACATCGGCTCGATGATGGACAAAGCCGTTCGGGACGGCCAGAAAGGCGTGGCGCTCACCGACCACGGCAACATGTTTGGTGCGTTTAAATTTGTGGCGGAAGCGGGCAAACGCAACCTCAAACCCATCGTTGGCTGCGAGTTTTACTTAGTGGAAGACCGCCATAAAAAAGCGTTTTCCCGCGCCAACGGCGAAAACGACAACCGTTACCACCAGCTGCTGTTGGCCAAAAACAAAACGGGCTACGAGAACCTCTCCAAGCTCTGTTCGCTGGGTTTTATTGACGGGTTGTACGGCAAATTTCCGCGCATTGACAAAGAACTGATTGAAAAATACCACGAAGGCCTGGTGGCAACCAGTTGTTGTATCGGCGCCGAAGTACCGCAGGCCATCCTGCACGGCAAATTGGAGGAAGCAGAACGAAAACTGCGCTGGTGGCTCGACATTTTTGGCGAAGACTACTACATCGAATTGCAGCGCCACCGCGGCCTGGAAGACATAGACGGCCTCGGGGTCAGCCAGGAAGATGTGAACCAGAAGTTGCTGGAATTTGCAAAAAAATACAACGTCAAGGTCATTGCCACCAACGACTCCCACTACGTTGACGAAGAAGATTCCCAGCCGCACGACATCCTCCTGTGCGTGAACACCAACAGCCTCGTGGCGGAAAAAGAGCGCTTCCGGTTCCCAAGCTCTGATTTCTATTTTAAGACGCAGGGGCAAATGGCCGAACTCTTCAGAGACGTTCCCCAGGCGCTCGACACTACGATGGAGATTTTCGATAAAATCGAAGACATCAAACTCATCCGCGACGTATTGCTGCCGAATTTCCCGCTGCCCCCGGGCTTTGCTACGCAGGACGATTACCTGCGCCACCTCACGTTTGAAGGGGCCAAAAAGCGCTACGGGATCTTGACCCGCGAAATCGAAGACCGCCTTAATTTTGAATTGGAAGTCATTCGCAATTCGGGCTACCCGGGCTACTTCCTCATTGTGCAGGATTTCACCAGCACAGCCCGCAAAATGGGCGTTGCCGTGGGGCCGGGACGTGGATCTGCTGCGGGTTCGGCGGTGGCGTACTGCACCGGGATTACCAATGTGGATCCCATCAAATACGACCTGCTGTTTGAGCGCTTCCTGAACCCGGAGCGCGTTTCCATGCCCGATATTGACATTGACTTCGACGACGAAGGCCGCGAAAAGGTCATCAATTATGTCATTGAAAAATACGGCCGCAACCAGGTGGCGCAAATCGTGACGTACGGCACCATGGCTGCGAAATTGTCGTTGCGCGACGTCGGTCGCGTGATGAATGTGCCCCTTTCTGAAGTAGATCGCGTGTCGAAGAGCTTTCCGCAGCACCTCAAGGCCACATTGAAAGGCGTATTGGCCAAAGGCGATGTGGATGCCAAACTCAAAGGCGACCTCAACAGCGAAGAATTGGATCGGGCCTATAAGTTCCGCGATCTGGCAGCCGGCGAAGACGACATCGGCCAGATGATCCGCACCGCCATGAAACTGGAAGGTTCCGTGCGCAACACCGGCATCCATGCCTGCGGGGTGGTAATCACACCCGACGAAATCACCAAGTACGTGCCGGTGAAAGTGGACAAGGAGTCGGACATGCTGGTGACGCAATTCGACAACAGTGTAGCAGAAAGCGCGGGCTTGCTCAAAATGGACTTCCTCGGGTTGCGCACGCTGAGCATCATTAAAGACGCCATTAAAATGATCCGCGTCAACCACGACGTGGAAATAGATGTGGATACCATTCCGCTCGATGATGAACTCACTTACAAACTTTTTCAGCGCGGCGATACGGTAGCGATTTTCCAGTATGAAAGTCCTGGAATGCAGAAGTACATGAAGGAACTGACGCCGACGACTTTTGAAGACCTCATCGCCATGAACGCCCTCTACCGCCCGGGGCCGCTGGAATACATTCCTACATTCATCGCCCGCAAACTTGGTCGCGAGCCGATCACGTACGATTTGCCGGCCATGGAGGGTTACCTGAAAGATACTTATGGGGTATGCCTTTCCGGCGATACTTTAGTTTTTGACGCGACCACCGGCGCACGGGTTCGGATAGATGAATTAGGAAGTGCAGGTGATTTTTATGTCCAGGGCGTAGATGAGGACCTGCTGCCTCAACGGGCCCGAATGACGCACTGGATCTGTAATGGTACACGCGAAGTACTCGAAGTGAAGCTACGCAGCGGCGCTCGTCTGAAGCTTACTTCTAATCATCAGGTGCTGACTGAAAAAGGATGGATCGAAATGGGGGATTTACACCCCGGCGATTACATTGCTACCCCGCGAAAACTTGAAGTGAGCGAAGAGCAAAGCGGAGATCGGGATCAGCTCAGGGTGTTGGCCTATCTTTTAGCAGACGGTTCGCTTTCCGCGAAGGGCGCTACCGCAGATTTTATTTCCAAAGATCCGCGGTTGATTGAAGCCTATCAGGAAAGTCTTGGCGCTTTTGAATCATTAGAACCGCGCACGTTGCAACAGGTTCGGGGCGTTACTCGGGTAATGGTCGCGGGTGTGGATAAAACGCATTACCACCAAACCAACAGCTTAGTTGCTGCTTTGCGGGGTTGGAAGCTGAAAACTAAAATAGGCGGCTGTCGTTCTGACGAAAAATTCATCCCGGATTTTGTATTTGGCCTGAATCAGCAAGACATTGCTTTCTTTTTGGCTTCTTTATGGGATTGCGATGGCCATGTCGGTGAAAAACTTTGCCATTTTAAGACAATCTCTACCCACTTGGCGCACGATGTCCGAACCTTACTGCTGCGGCTGGGCATTTATTCTACGATTTACGAATCCCAATATTTCAACAACCGCCGGAATCAGCAAATGACGGCTTATCAGGTCACCGTTTATGATCTGAAAGCGTTCGCTGAAAATATTGCGCCGTATTTGGTCGCAAAGGCCATGCCCAAACGGAATTTTAGTGGTGAAGAAAGCAAGGACACTATAAATCGGGCGCTTTTGCTAGAAGCGTTGGATTCTGTATGGTCGGGTTCTGGTCGAAAACTACAGGATGAATATGGATTTGACCGGCAGCATTTATTGCCCAAAAATCATAAAAAGCCTCGTATCGCCATTCAAGCAGTTGCATCCCTGGCAGAACAATTGCCGTTAACAGCCACTTCGCGCAGCCTGAATGTCCGGTGGGAGGAAATTGTATCCATCGAGCCTGCCGGCAAAGAATTGGTGTACGACATCACCGTGGAAGGCATCCACAATTTCGTTGCCAACAACGTGATCGTACACAATTGCGTCTACCAGGAGCAAGTGATGCTCTTATCCCAAAAACTCGCCAACTTCTCCAAAGGCCAGGCCGACGTTTTGCGCAAAGCAATGGGGAAAAAGCAGAAGTCGGTGTTGGACGCCATGTACCCCAAATTTGTGGAAGGCGGCGCCACCAACGGCCACCCGGCCCCAATTCTCGAAAAAGTCTGGAAAGACTGGGAAGCGTTCGCCTCCTATGCTTTTAACAAATCGCACTCGACCTGCTATGCGCTGGTGGCGTTTCACACCGCCTACCTCAAAGCGCACTACCCTGCCGAGTTTATGGCTTCGGTGCTCACGCACAACAAAAGCAACTTAGCAGACATCACGTTTTTTCTGCAGGAGTGCAAACGAATGGGCATCCCTGTGCTAGGTCCGGATGTGAACGAAAGTATTTCCGATTTTTCGGCCAACAAAAAAGGTGAACTCCGCTTTGGGTTATCTGCCCTCAAAGGCGTGGGGGAAGGGCCAGTGGAGGATATTTTGCGCGAACGCGAAAAGAACGGCCCGTTCACCAGCATTTATGATTTTGTCCGGCGGCTCAGTTCGGGCGCCATCAACAAAAAAGTGACGGAGGGTTTGGCACTGGGCGGGGCTTTCGACTCCTTTGAAGACCTGCACCGGGCGCAGTATTTTGCCCCTTCCGAAAAATACGACACTTACTTAGAACACCTCATGCGGTACGGCAGCGCCTACCAGTCGCAAAAAGCCATGGCATCCACCTCTTTGTTTGGTTCTTCGGATGAAGGTATGGTGCCGGAACCAACGCCGCCCAATTGTCCGCCCTGGAGCCTCATAGAGCGACTAACCCGGGAAAAGGAAGTCACCGGCATTTTCATCAGCGGCCATCCATTGGACGACTACCGGCTTGAAGTTGACCATTTTGTGACGTGTACGCTGGATCAAATGGACCAGCACCAGCAAAAAGGGAACCTGAACCTGGCAGGCATGGTGTCTTCGGTGCGGCATGCCGTGAGCAAAAACGGGAACGGCTGGGGTATTTTTGAGGTGAGCGACTACACCGGCAAGTTGGAACTGAGGCTTTTTGGCGACGATTACCAGAAGTTCAAACACCTTTTTGAACCGGGTAAAGCCCTGTTTCTCAAAGGCAACTACCAACGTGGCTGGCGCGGAGAAGAACTGGAATTCAAACTGAAAGAAGCGCGGCTGCTCGAAGGTATTGGCGAAAGCCTGACCGAATCCATTACGCTGAAAATCGCGCTCGAAGCCCTTACCCAGGAAATGGTAGAACACCTCGATGACCTCTGCAAACGCTACAAAGGCAAACATCGCCTGCGCATGGAGTTGACCGACAAAACCAATCGCCTGAGGTTAAATATGGTCTCAAAAGAACGATCGGTGACTGCAACCAATGAATTTATTGATGAAATTGCTAAATTGGGGCTGGATTACCGAGTCAACTAAGGCAAGTGGGCAGTTGGCAGGATTTGAGTTGACAGGCTGCCAACTGCTAGCTGAGCAACTGAACCTGGACTACCTGGTCAATTAAAATTAGTTGGCAGTTGGCAGGATTTGAGTTGGCAGTTGGCAGGCTGACAACTGCCAACTGAAAAACGGCAAACTGAACACCATGGCTGAGGAAAAAATCAAAGTCCTGATCGTTGACGATCAGACGATGTTTGCAGAAAGCCTGACTGCGCTGTTGCAATTGAGCTCCGAAGTAGAGGTCATTGGCTGTTGTTTTTCAGGAGAGATGGCGCTTGAATTTGTAAAAACCAAACAACCGGATGTCATCCTGATGGATTACAGCATGCCTGGCGGAATGAATGGCGTTGAAGCAACAGGATTGATCGTCAGCGAGTTTCCTACTATTAAGATCCTGATCCTCACAGTACACGATGCCCTTGTTTATGTAAAAGACGCACTCGCTCAGGGCGCTAAAGGGTATTTACTCAAAAATACAAGCAAAGACGGGTTGATCTACGCCATCAAAACGGTCATGGCGGGCAGAATTTACATTGACAGCGAAATGGGGCACAAAGCGCTGGTTGGTGAAAAACCAGATGCAATGCCCAACATCTCTAACCTGCTTACCAAACGTGAATCGGACGTGCTTCGCCTGGTGGCTGACGGAAAAACAAGCCAGCAGGTTGCAGCTGAATTATACGTGAGTAAAGAAACCATAGAAACCCACCGCAAAAACCTGCTGAGCAAAACGGGCTGCAAAAATGTGGCAGAACTCATCCGCTGGGCAGTAAAGGAAGGATTGGTATAAAATGCTAAAATCCGAATTTTTTTCGGATTCCATGTAACCAAATCCGACTTGCTCCGTAAACCCATACATCACTCCCAATTTTAAGAGTTTGTTGAAGATTTCCTCAACAAGTTCAAATGCTCCCATCCGGTTTCACAATTTCATCAGCATAAAAAACAAGAGGCATCTACATTCCAAACTCATCAGTTGGCTTATTTCTGAATTTTAATAATTTATCTACCCGTATGATGAACACTTGGAACTTTTTTGACAACATTTTCACAAACAAGGTTGACCGGGCCATTCTCGCATTGGAGGCCATGTCAAATGAATCAGGAAGTCTGGTCTTAGATTTTCTGATGGAACATGAGACAGCTTCTGCACTGGATTTGCTGGTTCAGACGCGATTAGACTCCGGTACTCTTGATGATTTGCTTGCTGCGCTTGGTGCAAGCGGCGTACTACAAAAAGAGACAGGCGATGGAGGCGTGTACTACCGGGCAAATCTGGCCAAAATTGGCCGGGTCCAGCGAATGGTTACACAAATCAATCAACAACTTCTGGTTGCACGTTAGTGTGCATTGGGCGAGACTGGGGAGATTGCCCTTCGATCTTCCATCCGGTCTCGCCCACAACTTTTCTAAAAGTCTGGCCGCTCAAGATTCAACTGGCTGTAATAGCCCGTATCCAAATCCTTCATCGCTTTAACCGCGTAGGTGATCTGGCCGGTATGGTAAGAAAAATGCTCAACAACATGCACCAAAATACTCAACCCGCTTTCTTCAAAAACCTGTACGGGGTGCATTTTCAACAAATCTTCCGGCGTTAAACGGTCCAGGACGGCATTGACTTCAACCATCAAAGCGTCCAGATCTTCCATCATTTTTTGCACCGGAACCGGTCCGCGTTCATCGAATTCAGCCTGCCTGATCCGGTGGTCGGGCGATTTACCCAACCCCGACACGATCCATTGCCGGACATTACCGCAAAGGTGCAAAATCAAGTTGCCAATGCTGTTTGAATTGTCGTTCGGGCGGTACCAGACCTCTGGTTCGCTCAACTGCGCGAGGCATTTTTTTATCCTGGGTACAGATTCTTCGATCAGGCGGCGCTTCGTTTCCGCGACAAGCGCATCCCGAAATTGTTGTTCGTAAAACATGGATTCAATTTGAAGATTTGAAAATTTGATGATTTGAAGATGGCGCTAATTTTCAAATTATCAAATCCTTTCACTCCTGTCTTATTGCTTCCACTGACGTCACCCGGACTGCTGGGTGAATTTTTTTCCCAAAGTTGTGGTTTAGAGGGAAATTCAATCTAATTTTTTGGAAGAAACCTTGTCGCGGACAGATGTAGGCAAAGGGCGAAAGTCAGATTCCGTAAAATCAAACCGCGGGAAATGCCCAAAAAAGTGCATCTTTACCGCCCGGTATCCTTCAAAGGGAGATTACCGAAATGCAATTTTACTATGGAAACCATCAAGCAAAAGCAGACCGCCGAAACCATCAAACGGCATTTCAGCATAATTCTTCAGGAAGAAGGCGGCTATATCTATGGCCGGGATGTGTTGGTCACCGTCACCCAGGTGCGCATGACGCCCGACCTGAGCCTTGCTAAAATTTACCTCAGTATTTACAATACGGAAAATAAACAGGCGCCGATTCTTCAACTCCAGGAAGAGCAGGTTCGCTTGCGCCAGGCGTTGGCCCACCGCGTCCGCAAACAAATGCGCCGCGTTCCCGAAATCGCCTTTTTTATGGACGACACCCTCGATGAGATGTATCGTGTAGATGAAATTTTTCAGCGCCTCCGCCAGGAGGGGAAGATGGGGGAAGAAGAATAGTTAGTCGGCAGGGATTTAGTTGGCAGTTGGCAGTTGCTGTCGGAGTTTGAACATGGCCTGCCAACTGCCAACTCAAATCCTGCCAACTCTAGAAATATTCGCTGCATGATCTACGAATTCGAAGGGTTCATTCCCGTTGTACACGAATCGGCTTTTGTCCATCCACAGGCAGTAGTGACCGGCAATGTCATTATTGGCCGGGATGTATACATTGGCCCGGGCGCTGCCATCCGCGGCGATTGGGGCGGCATCGTCATCGAAGATGGCTGCAATGTGCAGGAAAATTGTACCATCCACATGTTTCCGGGCATAACGGTAAGGCTGCAGGAAAGCGCGCACATTGGCCACGGCGCCATCATCCACGGCGCAAGCATCGGGCGTAATGTGTTGGTAGGTATGAATGCCGTGATCATGGACGAAGTGGAAATCGGCGACGAATGCATCATCGGCGCATTGAGCTTCGTCAAAGCCGGCGAAAAAATTCCGCCGCGCAGTCTGGTCGTGGGCAACCCCGCCAAAATCATCCGGGAAGTCAGCGACGAAATGATGGCCTGGAAGACCCAGGGAACGCGCATTTACCAGGCGCTGCCCCAACAGTGCCGGGAAAGCCTGCGCCCTTGCGAGCCGCTGCGGGAAGTACCGGAAAACCGGGCAGCCCGGGTAGCAGCCTACCAACCCTGGAAAGGCGTAAAATAAAGGCTCGTCCTATAACATTTTGTCTCCGGAATGGGGCGCAAATTACATTTTGTTGTAATTTTGGAAGGGATTGGGACGGGACACGTGTCAGGCACTTTGGAAGTGTCCGACACGTGTCCCGTCCCAATCCCTTCCAACGCTTATGGAAAAGAAAAAATGCATGGAATGCGGGGAACTGGTACTCGGGCGGGCGGACAAACGCTTCTGCTCCGACCAGTGCCGCAGCGCCCACAACAACCGGCTGAACAGCGATTCGACAAATTTCGTGCGCAACATTAATAATATCCTGCGCAAGAACCGCCGCATCCTCGAAGAACTGAATCCGGATGGCAAAGCCCGCGTCCACCGCGACCGCCTGTCTGAAAAAGGCTTCAAATTCAGTTATTTCACCAACGAGTACCGCACCAAATCGGGGAATATCTACCGCTTTTGTTACGACCAGGGGTTTATGAGTCTGGACAATGAGTACTATACGCTGGTGATTCGTCAGGAATATGTCGAATAATAGCGCGCCACGCGCTGATTACGGAGCAGTGACCGTGACGCTACCTGGAAAAAAACTGCTCAAATCTGCATAAAAAGACTCAATGTAATTGCTCATTTCCAGCTTTGCCTCGCCGTTAATGCCTTTGCAACGGAATATTTTCTGGCTCAATTCCTTTTTCTTCGACTGGAAAACTACTTTAGCGTTTTCCCATTTTTCAGGATCAGGATTATGACCAAGCCATACCCGTTCGCGCACGCTCTTCACGCTGTATTTGCTGTCGGGCACCGCATAAGGCGCATTTACAAAACCTGAAAAATCGAAGTCGTAAGGCACTACAACGTGCAACCCATTTTCATTCAGGCGCAGCAACTTGACGTTTTTATTCATTTCCAGCGACCAGTCGGTGTTGCCGATCATGTATTGAAACAAAGCGTGAATGTGCAGGTTATTGGCGTCGAAACCTTCTGTTGGCAAGCCGTAGCAATTGTCACAAACTTCGCCGTTGAGGCGCTCGGCCATCTCGTCGGTGTCTTCCACCATAATGGCATAATTCGTTGTCTTTTTGCCGGTTGCGCTATTGATGTACGACAATTTGATCAAATGCGCGCGCAGGCTGTAAGGTGAAAGCGACTGGTACAATTCATACGCTAGGTACTCGCGCAACAGGTATTCAGCGGAAGCCAGGTCGTCGGTGCAGTGGGTCACGAGTTTGTAGCCGGCGTGTTTGTTCAAACCCATTGCTTTCAGCTCAGATTTGTCGAAGCGCAATTTAAGCGGCGGCAATTCACAAAGGCGACGACGGTAGCGGCCGCGTACATTTACTTTGGCCGATATTTCCGACGTTTGTTTTTTTCCGTGCTTGAAACGGAAGGTAGCCGGGATAGAGGCATCCGAATTTTTGTTGGCTACCAACGTGTCGAGGTTCAGCTCCAATTGCGCTTCACCAATGGCATTCGCTTTCAGGAAATCGAAAATGCTTTGGCTGGTTGCTTCAGATTGATCTGCAGCACTCAAATTCGTACTGAAAATGAAGAACGACGCCGCAGCTAAAATTAACGAGTGAAATATTCGGGTATTCATGTTGTCTTAGGTGTTCGTAATTGACATGGCAAAGGTGCATCATAAAGGGTGGACTTCGCCAATATTTCATTACGAGATGACATATTTACGGGATAGAAAGTCTAAACCGGGTGATGAATTTCTGCTTTTTACCGATGAGCCTGATTTCAGCGGCCACAAAGCAAAATTAACTGATTGTTCTGTAATAACAAGATAATCAAAATTAAGTTTCATATTTTTTTTTATTCTTTATTTATATATCGTCATTTTCAAAAAAAGGCTAAATTGCCCCAAAAGCGATACATCCTTTCGCAATGGGAAGGGTTATGAAAAGCAACTTTTGCCAGGATTAAGTTAGGTATCGGACACGTCCAAAAGTATCCGACACCTAACCTACCCTAATCAATCATGCGGAAACACTGACCCGGTCATTTCCATCGAACGCCCCAAGGCATCCAGGTCAATACCGGTGGGATGGTTTTCTTCCTGAAAATAAAAAATCATGTTTTCGGTAGGCATGTTGCCGGTGAGGTCGTCTTTGGCCATCGGGCAGCCTCCGTAGCCTTTAAGCGCGCCGTCAAAGCGGCGGCAGCCGTTTTTCCAGGCGGCGGCAATTTTTTCTTTCCAGGCGTGCGGGAGGGTATGAAAATGCGCGCCAAATTCAATATCCGGATAGTGTGGGATCAGATTGGCAAACAAATAGCTGATGTTTTCAGGATTGGCAACGCCAATGGTATCAGAAAGCTGAAAAATCCGAATCCCCATATCCACCAGGAGGTTCACCCATTTTTGTACAATTTCCACGTTCCAGGGATCGCCGTATGGATTGCCGAAGCCCATCGAAATATAAAGCACAACCGTTTTGTTGTGTTTCAAACATATATCCTGGATGGCCCTCACCCGTTCGACCGATTCTTCGATGGTGGCGTTGGTATTGCGCAACTGGAAGGTTTCGGAAATTGAAAACGGATAGCCGAGGTAAGCGATTTCTTCAAATTGGGCAGCATCGGCAGCGCCGCGTTCATTGGCAATGATGGCTAAAAGTTTGGAATTTGTAGCGCTCAGGTCCAGTAAGCGCAGTACCTGAGCCGTATCCTGCATTTGCGGAATGGCCTTGGGGGAAACGAAACTGCCGAAATCAATGGTGTCAAACCCCACTTTGAGCAGTTGGTTGAGGTAAGCCGCCTTGACTTCCGTTGGAATGAATGTTTTGATGCCCTGCATAGCATCACGAGGGCATTCTATCAGCTTGATCATAAACGAGTACCGATTTGAGTGCAGGCTTTCAGTCAGCCCGATATGGACAAAAATAGCCCTTTTTGGATACTTTGTACGGCTTTGTTTTTTTTCGCTTTTCGCAAAATTGATGCGTCCAAAGCCTGAAAGCCACTAACTTCGCACGGGATTTCGCTGTCCAAACCATTGTGCGTTCCCGGCGTTTTACCTAAAAAATGATCTTCCAATGACACAGAATAAAGGCATTTCCGCTCTGATTGGTTTTTTGCTGGCCGGTTTCGGCTTTTTGTCCATCATCCTGAGCATGATTGGGTTGAAATTTTCTTTTCTGACGTGGATAGATGCGCCCGGGAGCCTGTTCGGATTCGTCGTTAAAATCGCCATGATTCTGGCAGGTTTTGTGATCATCTATTTATCGCTGAGCAACAATGGCGCCGAGGACGAGGAATAGCGCTCAGCGGTTCGGCAACAAGTCACTCAGGGGTTCGAACGCCCAATCCAACCTCCTTTTATCGCGATTATAGTTCAGGATCAAAACCTGATCCGGGGCAAAAGTCGTCACGTATTCGGGCACATAACGCGGGTCGAGGCTGTTGTTAATGCCCGACCCCAACATCCAGATGCCTTCCGGAGTTTGCTGAGCAAAGGTTTTGGTGCGCATGCCGAGGTCGCCGCCAATCAACACGACCTGAATCCCGCGCTGCTGCACAGCGGTCAGCCAGGGGTAAACCGTGCGGGTAAAGTCGGAAGTAGAATCGCAGGTTGGCCGGATGGGAATCGTGGTGCCATTAAACGCGTCAGCGGGATTACCGGGGGTGTCCGTTTTATATTCATTCAGCAACGCGTGGTGATGCAGCACAATCAGGTGAGAAGCCTTCCGGATGCTATCCGCCACCGTTTTTATCAAGGCAATTTGGGCGGTTTTGGCCTCACAATCCTGCTGCTGGGGGGGCGAGGCGTAGTACCAGAATAAATTCGTATTCAGTACCAGCAGGCAATAACCCTCCTGCCAGCTAACATAATAATCCGGTTTGCCGGTATGCGCCCGGATGCTGTCTGTGTTCCCGTACAACACATCGTGGTTACCCCAGGCCCAGTGCGTTTGATTGGATCCCAAGCGAAAAAGGCGGCCTAAATAATCCAATGTAGCGGGTGATTTTGTGGTTTGCCCGCAAACGTCGCCGCCCAGCCAGATTTGGTCGTATTTCGAAAAATCGAGGGCTTCTACCCGCGGATCTACGCGCTCCCCGACCCGCCAATTGTAAGGGTGCCCCAAAAAAATGATGTGTTGCGAGGCGTCTTGTTCACAGCTGGGAAGCACGAATGCGGCTGTGAGGATGAGCATGAAGAAAAAAAAGTAGCGGTTCATAGGCTAAAAATTACCCTCAAACGTAAGGTAATTTTTGGAGTAAGGCTTGTATCGCTGGCAAAAATGCCTATTAAAATGTATCTTTGTGAGACGATCATTTTTAAAATTGCTTATGTCAACATCAGTTCAGGTTTCAAAAAGATTGATCACCGTTTCCGACTACCATAAAATGGGTGAAGCGGGCATCCTTCCTGAAAAAGGGATCGAATTAATTAACGGAGAAATCATTGAAATGAGTCCGATAGGTAGCCGCCATGCTGCAATGGTAGATAAAACCAGTAATCTGTTAACCCACCTGCTCTTCAGGAAAGCGATTGTACGAGTGCAAAATCCTATTGGAATTAACCATATTTCTGAACCAGAACCCGACATCGCTATTCTGAAATATCAATCCGATTTTTATAAAAACAAACACCCGCAGCCTGAAGACGTTCTCCTTGTGATTGAAATAGCTGATACCACTGTTGCATACGACCGTGAAGTCAAATTACCACTTTATGCCGAAGCGGGCATCCGTGAATACTGGCTCGTCAATTTGAAAAAAGAGCAAATTGAAGTGCATACAGAGCCGGTGGGCAATGATTACCAGTCAAGAAAATTAGTTAACAAAAATGGCGACCTGACCTTGCCAATAACTAGTGAGACGATATCCGCTCAAGATTTGTTCTGAAACGTCATTTATCTCACTCTTCTGCCCTAATGTCAGAATTTTTCTTTTCTAAATACAACCTTCCTTAGCGAACGTTTCCAATGCAAACGCCGCTTTTTCCCGAATCATTTTCATAGACGTATCCATACCCAGGAGGGATTTGTGGTATTCCACAGCAATCCTGGCCGCAAATTTTCGGCTCATTTCCCAATCCAGATCGAATTTTTCTCCGTCGCCTGTTCGATAAACCCAGGCCATAAGCCCCACATAAGGTGTGTCCGGAGTATCTTCATCATCGTTTAAGGGAAAACCATCCCAAATTATCAATTCCGGGTCGCCGTCGCCATTGAGGTCTTCCGCCCAGGGCAGGCCTCCTTTTTCAAAGCCCTGGAGGTTCCGCCATCCTATCGTACTTGCTTCAAAACAAATTCCGCGGGCTGGCGCTAAGTCTTCTTTTTTAACAACACCAACTGCGTTGTTCCAATAGCGACCGCTGCCGCCTGGTCCGTCTAAAACCAGCATCAAATCATAACTTTTTCCTGCATACCGCTTCCACTTACCCGCAAGCGAGTCCATGCACTCACTTTCGCCAATGGGGTCAATGGATGCAAAGCCGCTCTCAGGCATTTGTATAGTCACCCAGGGTGGGTTCATCCGGCACTTTTCCTTTAGGGTTTCTGTGGCCGTTATGGACTTGGATGAAACCTGATTTTTAATACATGCTCCGAAAAAGAAAGGTAGAACAAGGATAAACAGCACGGATTTTGGCATGGGTGGTTGTTTTAAATGGTTTTATGAATTCCCCTGTAGCCCGCCGGTATGAATCGCTATAACGACGCTGCCCGGTTCAAAATATCCTTGCTCAATCAGATTGAACAGGCCAAAAAATAGTTTAGCCGTATAAACCCGATCGAGCGGAATGCCGTGTTCCCTCAAAAAAGCGTCCATAAACGCAAACAATTCAGGCGTGGTTTTAGCATAACCTCCAAAATGATACGCATCCTGAATTTCCCACTGATTATAGCTGCCTGCTCCGTATTCCGACAACAATTGCGCCACGGCATCGTGCATAAACCCGCCTTTGAGCGCTGAAAAACCGATCGCTTTAGCCTGTCCGTTCAATGCAGCAATGACGCCCGCCAAGGTGCCCCCGGTTCCGCAAGCCATAACATAATAATCTGGCAATGCCCCGGCGCATTGCATGCGGATTTCTTCCACTAAGCTTCGGCAACCGTCGAGGGCAAGTTCGTTGGTACCGCCTTCCGGTAATACATAACTATCACCGTATTTTTCAAGCAGGTTGGCTATCCATTCCGGGTCGTTTTTTTGCCGAAAATCACTTCGGCTGGTATAGTGCAAGTGCATTCCACGGGCAGCGGCAAGTTGCAGGGTATGGCTGGGTATTGCCGGTTCTTCTCCGCGAATTACACCGATGGTTTCAAAACCAAAAAATTGCCCCGCTTCTGCCACTGCGGCGATGTGGTTGGAAAAAGCGCCCCCGAATGTGAGCAGGCGGTTTTTACCCTGCGCCTGAGCTTCGATCAGGTTGTATTGCATTTTCCGCCATTTGTTGCCGCAGAAGCCACCGTTTTCGGACAAGGCAAGCAGGTCGTCGCGTTTGACGAGCAGGCGGATGCCTTTTTCAGCTAAGATAGGCGAATGCAATTCCTGCACTGGGCTTGGCGGGTGGTGCAAAAGGCGTATCAACTTATATCCTCAATTTCAATGATATGGTCATCTCTAAGACGAAAACAACTTCTCCCTTTTAAGGAAATCCGATTTCCGCGCTTCATCCCATTTGAAAAATCAATGGCCAGCACACCGGTATAATCAATGGCAACCACCACTGCATCCTCTTCTGGAAACTGTATGTTGGTAATGGTTTGTTTGCGCTCCAGAAAATACCCCACAGCCAATTGAGCCTGTTCCGCAAAAGCAGCTTTGCCCCGGGTTTCCAGATTTACTTCGCCATTTGATACATTCCTAAAGACCACCTCCTCGTGTAAATGCAGCAACATAGCTTCCACATCAAAAGCATTAT
>JALHRK010000050.1:0-10252 GCA_022841505.1 Saprospiraceae bacterium
TGGAAGCCCGGAACAATAGCGAAAGCGATTGGGAGTCCTTCAAGCGTGAATTTAACAGCGACATGGATGGGATTGGAAAATCCTTGAAAGACTTGACTGTTGACAATAAGAATTAAGCAGATAGGCTAACTTTAAACAAGTAGAAGGCGGGCTTAATACCCGCCTTTTTGTTTTCATACGGCTCAAAAGTAACATCCTCCAATTCCCTCAAAAAACTTGATTAAAAAAAATAAAATTCAAAAAAAATGAGCAAGGACAAAGGCAGTAAAAACATCAAAAAAGCGCCGGCAGACAAATCAGCGGGCAAAGGGAAAGCGGCATCAGCTTACAAATCTGAAGGTAAAAACGGCCCGGATAAACAACCCACGCTGGAGCCTTTTATCCCAAAAACAGATTCTAAGTCTGGTGGCAGCCGTAAATCTTAGGAAGTCATGATAGAAGTTACAAAACACGGCGTCATCCTGGAGAAAACCGCCCTCGGCTTTGAGAACGAGGGCGTTTTAAATCCGGCAGTCATCCGCGATGGCGAATCTGTACACCTTTTTTACCGGGCGGTGCGCAAAGGCAATTATTCTACCATCGGTTATTGCCGATTGGATGGCCCGCTCAAGGTTGCAGAGCGATTTGACACGCCGGTTCTTTTTCCGCAAGCAGCCAGCGAATCGCATGGCGTAGAAGACCCACGCATTTCAAAAATTGACGGACTCTACTACCTGACCTATACGGCCTACGACGGCGTCAATGCACTTGGGGCGTATGCCACCACCCGTGAATTGCCGCATTTTGAAAAAAAAGGAATCTTCACTTCGCAGGTTACTTACGAAGACTTTCAACACTTAGCAGAAAGTCAGCACCAGATCAATAAAAAATACCTGCGCTACAACGGCTATTCAGCGCTCAACAGCCATACGGATACCAAAGCGCTTTTGTGGAATAAAAATGTAATTTTTTTCCCCCGCAGAATTAATGGCAAATTGCATTTTCTCCAACGCATCAAACCTGATATCCAGATCGCATGCGTTCAGGAAATGGAAGAATTAACGCCCTTGTTTTGGGAAGATTATCTGATGCGCCTCGAGGACTATATCGTTTTGGCACCGAAATTCCGACACGAAATCAGCTACATCGGAGGCGGTTGCCCACCCATCGAAACCGCACATGGTTGGTTGGTTATTTATCACGGAGTCCATGACATCGCTTCCGGATACAAATACGTTGCCTGTGCCGCATTGCTGGATTTGGAGAACCCCTTTAAAGAACTTGCGCGCCTGCCATCTGCCCTATTTACACCTGATCACGACTACGAAATACGCGGGGAAGTCAACAATGTCTGCTTCCCAACAGGGACTGCTTTGTTTGACGACACCCTTTACATTTATTACGGAGCTGCCGACGAACGCATCGCATGCGCCTCTGTTAGTTTATCTGCACTCCTCGCGGAGCTGCTGCTTCATACCACTAAATAATTATGAGTAAACCTGCTTTCAATATTGAAAAAGAGACGGTGAGCACCCTGGCGCCGAATGCCATTCCTATGAAAGGCAGGCTCCAGTTGGTCAATTCCTTGCCCGAGATCTTATTCCTCACGTCTTATCCGCCAAGAGAATGCGGCATAGCTACCTACTCACAGGATTTACTCAGCGCGCTTGAGAATAAATTCAGCGACTCTTTTTCGCTCAAAGTTTGTGCGCTCGAATCCGGAAGGACAAATGATGTTTACCCGGACGAAGTCAAATACATCCTCGATACCAATGACGCGGCTAATTATACGGCATTGGTTCACTCCATTAATGCGGACAGGCAACTCGAATTAGTGTTGGTGCAGCATGAGTTTGGTTTCTTTGAGCAGGCAGGGGAAGCCGCTTTCCTTCAATTCCTGTACGGACTAACCAAACCAATCGTCCTCGTTTTTCATACCGTGTTGCCTAACCCCGACGAATCGCTAAAAGCAAATATACGCCACATTGTGGCAGCTTGCGCCTCCATTGTCGTGATGACGAAAAATGCAGCAAAGGTCTTACAAAATAATTACGGCATCCCCCAGGACAAAATCAGCGTCATCCCGCACGGAACACACTTAGTGCCGCATTTGAACAAGGAGTTTTTGAAAACCAAATACGGCATCAGCGGCCGAAAAGTGCTGTCAACCTTCGGGTTGCTCAGTTCCGGAAAAAGTATAGAAACCACGCTGAATGCACTCCCTGCAATTATTGACACCAATCCGGATGTCTTATTTCTGGTTATTGGAAAAACACATCCCGGCGTTGTAAAATCAGAAGGAGAAAAATACCGGACGATGCTGGAAGAAAAGGTGGAATCTTTGAAGCTCCAACACCATGTGAAATTTATTAACCGGTATCTGCCGCTTCAGGATTTACTGGAGTATTTACTGTTGATCGATATTTACCTGTTTACTTCCAAAGACCCAAACCAGGCGGTGAGCGGCACCTTTTCTTATGCCATGAGTTGCGGTTGTCCAATCATTTCTACGCCCATCCCACACGCACAGGAGGTGTTGCGCGAAGACACCGGAATTATCATTGATTTTCAAAATTCGCAACAATTAGCGGCTGGCGTGAATCGGCTGATGAGCGATGAAGCTTTGCGAACGGATTTCAGCACAAGCACCTTGCAGCGAATTGTTCCTACAGCTTGGGAAAATGCAGCCATCGCCCACGCCCTGCTGCTCCAGAAAATAGCCGGAGATGCCCCGGGTGAAAGTGCTTTGACCAAATTGAATGGCGTTGTTCTCCAACAAACGGACCAACCTGAGAAAAGAATTTCGTTGAATTACCGGCTCCCTGCCATCAACCTGGATCACGTAAAAAAAATGACCACTGATTTTGGCATGATCCAGTTTTCAAATATTAATCAACCCGATCTTGGCTCCGGGTATACCCTAGACGACAATGCAAGGGCTTTAGTTGCAGTGGTGATGCATTATGAATTGACCGGGGATGCCGAGGATTTGCTTTTTATCAAAACTTATGTGGATTTCATCAAATTTTGCCAGCAACCCAACGGCCAATTTTTGAATTATGTAGATTGTGATAAAAAATTCACAACACAAAACGAGGAAACCAATTTAGCCGATTCCAATGGAAGAGCCATCTGGTCCCTGGGGTATTTGGTTTCTAAACGTACCATTCTGCCCGAAGCATTTATAAAAACGGCAGAGGCCGTTCTGCAGGGATTTTTGCCCAATATCAAAAAAATGCACTCCACGCGCGCAATGGCTTTTGCGCTGAAAGGATTGTACTATTACAACCTTGAAAAAAAATCACCGGAAAATATCCTGATCATTAAGATGCTGGCAAACCGCCTGGTTCAAATGTACCGCCATGAATCGGAGCAGGACTGGCAATGGTACGAAAGTTACCTGACTTACGGAAACAGCATTCTCCCGGAAGCGATGTTGTGCGCCTGGCTGGCAACCGGAGAAACCGTTTACAAAGAAATCGCCAAAACTTCCTTTGATTTTTTATTGTCGCTCACCTTCAAAAACGACAATATCAAAGTTATTTCCAACAGAAGCTGGCTCCAAAAAGGTAAAAAAGCAGCAGAACACGGAGAACAACCCATTGATGTGGCCTATACCATTCTTGCGTTGCGCAAATTCTATGATGTTTTTTTAGACGAAAGTTATTCCCGGAAACTGGCAACAGCATTTAGCTGGTTCCTCGGCAACAACCACCTGCACCAAATAATCTATAATCCCTGCACAGGCGGCTGCTACGACGGGCTTGAAGAATCGCATGTGAACCTAAATCAGGGCGCTGAATCTACCCTGAGCTATCTGATGGCAAGGCTGATTGTCTAGTGACTGTCTTTATAGTCCGATGACTTCGACTCCGCTCAGCCACCTCGGCTGCGTTATGTTTAGCCCCAAAATCGGTCATCCCGTCCGGCGGGCGGGACTCCCGTTGTTGGGGCTAAACACGCCTTGCTCTCGAACCCTAAAGAACAGACACCCGACTAAGAGCATGTTCAAAATTCCATGATCGAGCGAGAGCGAGGAAATTTGGACATGCTCTAAATGATATTTTTGATTTTTATAGTTCAGATATAGTATACCTCCATACATTTAGAATTTATATTATCTTGCCCTGCCCGTTTCAGGTAAGACCGGGTATAAACCGTGGCAAGCAACCATGAAAAATTCTCCCTCCGAAAAAAATTCCGCTTCAAACCCGCTCGATCATTTCGATCACTTCGCTAATCTGATGCTGGAAAACCGCTCCTTTGGCAACCTGTTTATTGGGCGAAGAACGATAGCTGCGTTAGATCAACAAGAATATTGAATTCTATCATGCCAAAAATCAAAAAAACACCTCGATGGCAACGCTTTGTGTTGGCCTTTTTCCTCTTTCTGGCAATTGTATTTTTTTCCAGAGGATGGCTATACAGGCAACTGATCACCTATAAAACCATTGGGCAGCGGGCAGGCTATTCCGTGAATGACCAGAAGCTCATTCACTATATTGATCAGCGCCTTGGCGGCAAAAAAGATCTTGATGTTCAATCTATTATACAGCTCAGCCTTTCCATTACCGCACAACAACTGAACTTTACAGCGGGTAGGAATGACGTTGATCCCAACAAACTCGTTTCCTCCAAAACCGCTCATTGCGTTGGCTACGCAGCTTTTTATGCAAGTACCTGCAATTACCTGTTTCAAAAAATCAATTTACAGGACACCTGGGTTGCAAAACACCAGATCGGGCAATTAAATTTGTTGGGAAACAACATTCATCAATACATCAACACCCCGTTTTTTAAAGACCACGATTTTGTAACCATTGAGCATAAAATCACCGGTGAAGTATTTGCCGTTGATCCTTCCTTGTATGATTATTTCTGGATAAAATTTGTAACATACTGACCAAGATGCGGGCGGAAGAGGGTTATCTCCATTTTGATTTAAACAAGTAGAGGATCATGAAAAAGCTATTTTATTTTGGTGTTTTAGGATTCATTCTGTTTGAAGCCGCAAACGTCTATTTCATCATGCCGATGCCCGGCAGCCAGGAGATGAACAGCCTCGACTTCGCTTATTTTTTGCACAGCTGGCGTTGGGTATTCCGGTTGGCCTTTGCGGCAATGATACTTGTTGGCCTTAAACCGGAAAGCTTCCGATTGGTTGGAATGGATCATTTCAATGCAATGTTTGAAGACAAAACGACCAAAAGCTGGTGGCGGCAGGCTACGGGCGAGGCGGTCGCAGGGAAACTAAAAGGACACGTTTTGCCGGAATTGAGCACCACACAAATGACCTTAAGTCAATGGCTTGCCATTTATCCAAACAGCCTGATCATGCAAGCAGATCAAAATTTCCAGGCAGCTTATGACAGCCTGAGCAATTACGAAGCTGGAAGACGCAAAGGAAAATTGACCCGGCGGGACAGCAGCTCCTGGCAGGATAAATCGTGGGTAGTTGGCATTTCAATTGGAAAGGAAAGCAAAGCTTACGATTGGAATGCTTTAGAGAAAGAACGAATCATTCATGATGTGCTTGACAACCGCTCCCTCGCGATCATCCTGGCAGGCGACAACAAAACTTTCGTCGCCTTGGAACTGCCCGATTCTGTTCAAAAAGTACAACTCAACCAGGACACAATTTTGCTTGGGCAAAACCGCTATAATTTGCTGGGCGTTTCGTTAGACCCATCCATTCCAAATCTCAGAAAAATAAACGCATACCAGGAGTATTGGCATAGCTGGAGGGCTTTCCATCCTTCAACTCAAAAATAGATCTCTTCATTTAGAGCGGGATACGAGACTCGAACTCGCGACTTCCAGCTTGGGAAGCTAGCGCTCTACCAACTGAGCTAATCCCGCTTGTATTCCAGGCAAAAATACAAAGCTAAATGATTTGTGCAAGATAAAAATTTCATGCACCTTTGTAGAAGGAATCCTATCATCTCTGATGCTGTTACTCCCTCCCTAGTTAGTATAAAATATGCAGGATAGTAAAAAAAAGAACCCGGGAAAAAGCAGATGCTTTCCCGGGCTGGCAGTTTTAAGGGGCCTTTCACGCTTTCGAGTTTATTTTTGGAACTATGCTGAAGCCTTGAACATGGGCTTCTCTAAAAAATATTCACCCGCTTGAATCTGCCTCCCGGGTAAAATTTTGCACCTGCACCGCTACCGTTTTTGGATTCTCCAAACCCTCTTCCTTTAAGTCAGGCACTTGATGGAGTGGCATGAACATCGGTTCGTCTAAAGTCCCGATAAGATTGTAAGGGAAATCCAGTAAATTGATCATGGTATGCAGTTTTTGGTGTTTCCTTTTAAATGATAGAACAAATGTAGCGGGCTCGGCTACGAACAGGCGCTTTATCTAAGTTGGACGCATTCATGAGAAAAAAAATAGACCAAGCTCTTAACCAAAGCCACAGTATTTATGCTGCTGATCGAAAAAGTAGTCAAACTGTTAGATGATTTTCACTTTGGGGTTTTCCGGGAGTACCTCAAAAATCTGAGCACCCGCTCTTATTACCCCTTAGCATTACTTGACGTGCTAAGCCGGGATGTAGCAATAAAACAGGATAAAGAAAAGTTGTTCAAAAGTGTTTACGGAGAGGCGCCGGAAGGAGAAAAAGACCTCAATAAGCTCTGGCAACTCAGCCATTACACCTTCAAGCTCACCGGTTACCTCGCAAGAAACTATCCCGATTATTTGCAGCACAACATTACCCGCATCCAGCACTTAGTCAACCAGGGTAAGTTGGACAGCGCCACCCGTTTAGCCGAAATAACCCTCGACATCAGTGAAAAAATCGAAGACTACGACACCTCAATTAAGGTATTGCGCTTTATCGCACAGCGGGAGGCCTTTTTTGAATCCCATAAAGAAGCATCTGACCATTACGAAAAAATTGGGGTGCTGCTGGGCCTGAGACAGGATCTGAACCAAATCAGCCTCTTTGTCTATGGCCAGCTAAAAGATAAAGGGAAGGAGAAAACAGCCAATGTAACCGAAATGCAGGAGTTTTTGCAGCAATTCCGAAGCAGTAAAAGCCAGGCGGTGCAACTCATGGCCAGGCTGAACAGCTGCTACCTGCTCTATTTGTACCGCGACCCTGGTTTTTACACCCCCGAAAGCTTTCGGGAGTTGGAGGACATTGAAGATACCCTGAACAAAAATGACTACATTATTTTCCCGCACCTGCACAATCTACGCCCAAAACTCAGTTTCCTGAAACTCAACTATTCTGCCCGACAATTGGATACAGAAAAAGTATTGGAAGAAGCCAGTGCCATCATGGAGCACAGCGACGAAGACCTGTTTTGGAACAGTTTTATTAACCAACCGGAGATCAATTCCATCAGCATCCAGACCAGTTATTTAGTGAGCAATTTTTTTACCAGTTACCGCGATGACCATCTGGACTTGCTCCCCCAGGAGAAAAAAGACCTGATCCATTTTTTGAAAAACAGGTGCAAATCCCTGTTGGACAACAAAAATTTGCAGGAAAACTATATGGTTCGGTACATCAACCTTACCACCATCTACGCTGGGTTGCTGATGCTGGGTACGAAGAAAGAAATCGAAGAGAGCTTTGAAGTACTTGAAAATCTGCTTATTTTTTACCAACAAGTGCCTTTTCACGCCTACATAGACCCAATTTATACCAATATGATTATGGCAGGATTTTGTCTGAAAGACTTTGAAAAAGTTGAGCGGAGCTACCGCCGCTACAAAAAAACAACCACCGGAAAGGTCGTTTATCAGGAAAATGACCTGGCGCTCCATGGCTTCTATTTTGCCTCAAAATGGTTGGAAACGAAAAGAGACCAATACGTCAAAAAGTTAGCGGCCATCATCGGTCAGACTTCAGGCAAACCCAACCTCGATTCTACAAGGGTTTTGCTGTTAAACGTGAGTAGTTATTATAATATACCGGTATGACTTGCATTTTTAAGTAAAGGCACTTACTTTTGTTTTGGATTTCTTACTTAGACCTAATAAAGATAAAGACATTGCCCTCCAGTGTCTTCCTGTTTACTTCCACACATTGTTTTCCGATTAAGCACCAGCTTATCCTAACTTATTATTTCACGAATTCCTTAAAAGTTACGACCATGAAGCGTCTTACCTTCTTATTCACGCTTTTTTTATTGGTATTTGCCAACGTAGCCCGTGGACAGTCTACAGACCCATTTATCAATGAAGTCAATTACAAAGCAAGCGACCCGGCCCAACGCGGAGCGGAAGTTGCAGGCCCGGCCGACACCGAAATGGACGGCTGGTCTATTGTTTCTTACAGGCCAAATGGAACAGTTGCCAGTACCCGCCCGATTGGTTCCGGGACAATCCCTGACATACAAAATGGCCACGGCTCTATTTGGTACGATGTAGAGCAATCCAGCCAGCCAACACCCGGTGGTGGAAGTGGCGGCGGGTTAGCGTTGGTGAGACCTGATGGCACTGTTGCCCAGTTCGTTAGTTACGGCAAAAACTTGATTTTCAACATCGTCATTACCGCTACTAACGGCCCTGCAGCAGGCATGACATCCCAACATATTGGCACCCAGCTTTTGTCCGGAAGTTCGTTGCAACTCACCGGCATTGGCCTCGAATACCTTGATTTTATCTGGGCGCTTCCGGGTGGCTCTACCCCCGGCCAGATCAATACGTTTCAGATCTTTGGCCTTCTTGAGGACTTGCTGAACGGGGTTCTCGGTCTTTTATTGGTAACCGATCCGGACTTGAACCCCACAACGCAAGAAACGTTATCGGCTCTTGAAAGTCAGCTTGCCGGTGATGGCCATTTCGATGTAGTGGTCTATCCCAATCCTGTGGCAGATAACCTGCAGATAAAACTCGGCCAACCATTAGAAGAAGCAACCGCTGTCAGAATTATTGATGCAAACGGGCGGGTTGTCAGAAGCGATTTCCTGGCGCCCCTGACATCAACAGGCGAACTGGATATGAAAGACTTAGTCTCAGGATATTATGCCCTACAGCTTGCTACGCCTAATGGCATGGTCACAAAAATCATCCTGAAGCAATAATTGATTTTTTATAGTAAGAAATCGCAGACAGGTGTTATTCCGGATATTTCATAATTCGTTATGAATCCGGAATAATGCCTGTTTTACTATATCTTTGGGCCATTGAGCACAAATCAGACCCTTGCTTTCTATGGTTGATGTTATCGGAGACATTCACGGCTATGCCGACAAACTCACTGCTTTACTCCTGAAACTCGGTTATTCTCAGCAGCATGGGGTATATGCCCACCCGGAAAGGACCGTGATTTTTGTTGGCGATTACGTTGACCGAGGCCCAAAAATCCGGGAAACCCTGCAAATTGTGCGGCGTATGGTCGAAAACGGCCACGCCATCGCACTCATGGGAAACCACGAATACAACGCCTTGTGCTTCCACTATCAGGAAAGTGAAGGAGGCCACCTGCGCAAACACCTCATCAAAAACATCCTGCAGCACCACGCAACCCTCGAACAATTTCAAAACCGGCAGGCAGAATACGAGGATTATCTCGACTGGTTCAAATCCATGCCTTTGTATTATGAAACAGCACATTTCAGGGCCGTACATGCCTGCTGGGATGCCCGCCATATTGAAACCTTGCGGAACGTATTACCGGACGACCGCCTCACAGATGAGTTGATTTACCTTTCGGTCAAAAAAGGAACAGCCTTCCATCTTGCCGTAGATGAAACCTTGAAAGGGAAAGAAATATTCCTGCCGGAAGGGTATCATTACCAGGACAAAGAAGGATCCCAACGCAGCGCAATCCGCATCAAATGGTGGGAGCATCCTGCCCGGACAAGCTATAAACACTACAGCGTTGTAAGTACGGAAAGCTTGCCCGAAGACCCCATAGATCCGGCGTTGTTGAACAGCGGATGGCACTACGAAGAATCAGAAAAACCGGTCTTTTTTGGGCACTACTGGCTTTCCGGCGAACCCATGCTGTTCAGGCACAATGTCTGCTGTCTGGATTACAGCGTTGCGAAAGAAGGGCCTTTGGTTGCCTATCGGTTTGATGGAGAGCAACAGCTCGATGCTTCAAAATTTGTCATGGTCTAGGGCGACCGCGAGGGTCGCCCCCAGAGTTGATCAGTTCTACATTTTTCTCACGTTTTAAAGAAGGATTGATGAGAGATGATTGATAAATGATGATTGATGTGACTGAGCGCCCCCGCAGGGTGAATGCCCGGTGGGCATTCAAGCGAAGGAACGCGTCAGCGGTGTTTAGCCTATACCCACTTGATGTTTACG
>JALHRK010000050.1:10262-25009 GCA_022841505.1 Saprospiraceae bacterium
GATGTAAAGCATACACATTTGATGTTTACGTATCTCTCACATTAACAATTATCAATCATGTAATCGTCAATCATCAATAAAAAATAAAAATGTACGATTAAGCATCATTTTATAGAACTGATCGCCTCTGGGGTCGCCCCTACATCTCCCCCTCTCACCTAACCTGCCCCTCCCCTTCCACCACCCACTTCTCCGTCACCAATTTCTCCAAAGCGAAAGGGCCGCGGGCGTGGAGTTTTTGTGTGGAAATGCCAATTTCTGCGCCAAGTCCAAACATGCCGCCATCGGTGAACCGGGTAGAAGCGTTGGCGTAGACCGCTGCAGCGTCAACGGTTTCCAGGAAATGTTGGCAAACCGCCTGGTTTTCGGAAACGATGGCTTCAGAATGCCGCGAGGAATACCGGCCGATATGGGAGAGGGCTTCTTCTGCGCTTTCTACCGTTTTAATCGAACACTTGTAATCTAAAAACTCCCGGCCAAAATCTTCCGGTTCAGCCCGTTGAAGCCGGGCAAATCCGGATTGTTGTAAAATCAAAAAACTTGCATCATCTGCAAATACCTCCACGTTCCATCGGTCAAATTCCCCACACAACATCGGCAAAAACGCAGGCGCCACAGCCGCATCTACAACTAGGGTATCCAATGAATTACACACCGATGGCCTCGACACTTTGGCATTGACCACAATGTCGCGTGCTTTTCCTAAATCGGCTTCAGTATGCACATACGTATGGCAAACCCCCGCTCCGGTTTCGATGACCGGCACCCGGGAATGCTCCCGCACAAACCGGATGAGCGATTCCGACCCCCGGGGAATAATGATGTCTAAGTAGCGGGTAGCCGTCAGCATTATTTTGACGAGGTCGCGGTCGGTTGGCAAAAGGGCAACGCAATCTCTGCTCAGCCCGGCCTGTTCCAACACGTCCTGAATCAGGCTCACCAGAACCGAATTGGTATCAAATGCATCGGTACCGCCGCGGAGCACCGCCGCATTGCCGGAGCGCAGGCATAAGGCAGTCACATCGAGCGTCACATTGGGTCTTGATTCGTAAATAATGCCAACTACGCCCAGTGGTACACTGATTTTGCGGAGGCGCAACCCGTTGGGCAGGGTTCTTTCCAATAAGGTTACCCCCGATGGGTCTGGCAAAGCCGCCACGTCCCGGATGCTTTGCGCCAGTGCATGCAGGCGGGGCGCATCCAGCAACAACCGGTCGTATTTGGGATCGGCGGGATCCATGCGCAACAGGTCGAGGCGGTTGGCCGACAAAATAGCTTCCGCATTATTTTCCACTTCAGTGGCCAATTGATGCAGCAGGTCTTTTTTTCGGGCATTGTCGAGGCGCCGGATTTGCGCCGAGGCTAAGTGCGTGGCTTCCAATTGCGCCAGCATGGCTTCAGAGGAGGACGATATCGTCTGCATGTGCGATTTCAAAATTTAGAGTATTCAGGTTTGCTGCAATGGTTGCAGCGTTGTGTTTTACACGGGCGATGGCGATCGTTTCGTTCCGGCTGTCCAGCAATTCGATAACTTCCCGTTTTTCAAATTCGCCTTTGATCTGGCGCACACCAACCGCCAGGAGGCTTTTGCGGCCTTGAATTGCCTTTACCGCGCCAGCGTCCAACGTCAGCCGCCCGGCAATGAGGCTGCCGCTCGCCAACCATTTTTGGCGGGCATTCAACGCTGCGGATTGCGGCAAAAAGACGGTTCCAGTCTCTCCGGACAGGGCTTTCGCAATCCCAGCCGGGGTGCGGATATTAAAAAACACAACCCGGATGCCCATTCGGGAAGCCAGCCGGGTATAAGTCAGTTTCGACAACATGCCGCCCAGTCCAAGCGAAGATTTATCGTCGCGCACCAAGCCAAAAACTTCGGGTTCCAGACTTTGAACCACCGGAATGACCTGGCCCTGCGTATCGAGCAATCCGCCTACGGAAGTGCTGATGAGCAGGCTTTCTGCATCAAATCCGGCTGCGATCAGGGTGGCCAATTCATCGTTGTCAGAAAATTTCAACTCTAAATTGCTGACCACATCGTTTTCATTCGCAATCGGGATGATGCCGTTGGCCCAAAGTTCCCGGTAGGTTTCTTTCAATTGCAAAAACTGATGCCGGTTGGCAAAATGCTGGCGCTCGCAAAGGCTTTGTGCAATGGGAATGCCGTATTCGCTGAAAAACCGGGAATATATATTTAATAAAAGTGGGTTGCCGACCGCAGCTGCCGCTTTCCGCTCCGTCAGGGTGCCTTTGTAGTTTCGAATTGCGCCTTTACCCGCGCCAACAGCGCCTGAAGACACCAGCACGATGCGGTATTGGTGCTGCAAAGCTGCCACCTGGCTGGCAATTGCTGCAATGACCGATTCGTCCGGCTCCCCATTGCTGTGGGTAATGGAGGCGGTGCCGAATTTGATGACTAAGACAGGAAGGAGCGCCATGTTTTTGATGGGTTTGGGGTGATTATTCAAGTTCGGCTATTTTTTCGAGGAGCCAGTTGGGGCTGGCTAATCGTTTAGTTGCTTGCACCTCCTGTTTAAGTACTTCCAGGGCTTTTTTATCCGATGGGTTTACTTTTAACAGTTTTTTTGTAAACCTGATTAAGTTTACATAATCCTTACGTTTTTCAGAGGCAATATCTTTGTGTCTGTTCAGGTAAGCACCAAAACTATCTATAAGCGAATAAAGCGGTTCAACTTCATCTAATTCATAGTAGGTGGCTAACAACATAGCTTTTGAATTTAAATTATAGGTCATATCCTCATATTCGACATTTCGGAGTTGCTCAATTACTGAATCATACTTTTTTTGATAAAAATATAATTGAGCCAGGTTGTAAGTGACTGCATTTTCTCTGAAAGCCGGAGGCAATTTTTCGTTATACCTTAAAATAAAATCTTCTGTCCATGCATATTTCTTCAATCTAAGGGCTAAAACAGTAATGTTTTTAAAATCCCAGGGCGAAAGTTCATTATTGATAAAGATGATCTCCTTGCTGACCAAGTCATTATACAAATCAAACAACTCATTTAAAAACGTTTGATCGCCAGAATTAATTTTTCTAATAGAATAATTGATCGCTGAATAATACAGACTCAAAGCCTCGCTTCTGGGAAAAGATAATCCATACTTATCAAGCAGTTCTTTTAGTTTATAATAATGCTGGAGGTTATCGCTTTCAGTTGAAGTTAAATACACCTGATAATAAAGTGCGATGGGGGGCACTTCATAATAATCCATTTTCTTAATGTGATTCACAATTTCATCGACAAAAAGTAATTGGTATTCATGCGATATAAATGATTGTTGATTTATAACGGAAGAAAATAATCGCAGTTTCTCTGATAAATAAAAAATATCCAGGTTATTGGCGATTTTCTCAACATTACTTTTTTCAGATCTTTTTAATTCCTGTTGTGCCATTTCATAGTATTTCTTTTCAATATCATACTGAAAATAATAATACTCTGAATGCCGAAAAGGTTGTTGTTCTGAATGCATTCTGGCCGTTTTCATGGCTGTATTGTAAAGTTTTTCCATTTTTTTCCGACCAACAGCTTCAATCAGATAAGTAGCTTGTTGTAAAGGAGTGTTTTCATAAACTTCCTGAGACATATACCTTTCTATCATCTTTAGCAAATCAGAGCAGAACTTTCTGAATCGAACATCGTCATATTTACCGTTCAACAACAAATCCTTCCAAATAATCTCTTTTTCTAAAGTCTTGTTTTTCCTTTTTCCATTGACATCTTCAATCAAAAGATCATACAAATCCACCAAAGTTTGATTGACATTAAAGTACGGAGACTGCAAATACTTCCGACACCGGTTCTGCTCGTGCTTGTCAAAATTTTGAAGAATAGAGTACAGTTTACTGTTTTGCATATCAATCGGGCGTTAGACTTCCAAATCAAGTGTTTTTTTACAAAAAGGAGGCAAATCACACCTCGCTTAACAATATAATTGCAGGAATAAAAGACATTTACACTTCCTAATAGATTCAGATGAACGCACAATTAGCGCTTCCGGATGTCATTTCTGAAAAAATTATCAAATGTTTTCGACGGAATCACTTGCAGGATTGCCGCTATCTTGGTAATATTGCGTGTCATTTCGACTACAAGTATGGTTGCTGCAAAGGTATGATTTTTCACAAATCAGACAAACTATTTTGTAGAATCGCCTTGTATTCAAGTGTATAGACAACAACAAGCAGAATAACACACACCACAAACCCCAGCCCAAACACCCTGATATCGAAAGGTCAGGGGGTGTTTAGGTAACTAAAACCCGTAATCCACGTATAAACTTTTGTCCGTAGCAAAGGCAAAGACCATTTTCAAAAGGCAATGATTTAAATCCACGATCCATGAATGTATTGTTACAAAACCGATTCTATTTAATCCTCCTGCTCGCCTGGGCGCCTTTGGCCCTCGGAGCACAGGTCGTCAACCTGACGACCTACCAGAATGTCCCGATACAGTATGGGTTTGTCTCTTCGCCCAACGCCCCGCACGTCGTAACCGAACCGCTGCACGGTGCCCGGCAATTGGTGCAATCTCCGGCGTTTAATTACACACTGACGTATACCCCCCAGGAAGACTATATCGGAACAGATTTTATCCGGATATCTTACTGGACACCCAATCCGCCAGCTTCTGCTACTTACGGCTTCCTCGATTTTGCCATCACCGTTTTACCAGCCAATGTAACCGCCAATCCTGATTTTGCAACGACCATGGTGGGCGTACCGGTCAATATTGACGTGCTGGCAAACGACTTCAGCAGCAATGGCACCCTGATTCTTACCGGCATTCCGTTGGCGAACAGTGGCCTGGCCAATTTAGCAGACGGCACCTCGATCAATTTTATCCCGGCAGCGGATTTTGTAGGCCTGGCGCACCTCAATTACATCGTATGCGACGGTGCAGGAACTTGTGATAACGGGGTAGTCAGCATCAGCGTCATTGGCCCGGGCCTCCCGGATACCCTGCATGTGTTCACGAAAAAGAATCAATCGCAGTCCATTTTGGTGCCTGCTTCCTATACGTTGACCAACGGCCCACAGCATGGTACCTATAACGTGGTAGACGGCATTCCGAAGTATACGCCCTCCCAGAACTATACCGGGTCTGACTTTTTGACTTACGACTATGCGGGATTGCCCAAAACGGTTCAAATCAGCGTATTGAACCTGACAGAAAACACGTTTGCATTTGACGATGTGATCAATACGACCTCTTATACCACCGTAGAATTCAACATCTTAGAAAATGATCTTTATGGCGCCAACGCCGGTTGTGTTTATATTGGAACGCCTCAATATGGTACGGTTGAAGACCTCGATAATGGAGAGGTGAGCTATACCCCTCCGCCCGGATTCACCGGCGTAGACGTGTTTACCTATTCCAGCAGGCCGATAAACTGTAATGGTGCGGCAGAAACTGCTACGGTGCGCGTATTTGTCAGCAACTTTGAGCCGGCGCGTTCAAGGTTTGAAATGTCAACACCCAAGCGCACGCCACTCATCATTGGTTACAGCGTTCCGATTTCCGAGTTTCTTTTCCAGATCACCGACCAGGGCGACCTTGGCGAAGCTGTTTTTCTTGAAGGCCAGGTAGACACCGTAATTTATGGTCAGGAAATCAGTGGTTACAACCTGATTCTCTACATTCCTTACGAAGATGTGGAGGAGGGTGTAGATGAATTCGAAGTCCGCTATTGTGTGACCAATGCCGACGGCGATTGCACTTACCAGAAGTCAGTAAAAGTAGAAATGGACATCCTGAACATCGGCGCCGGAGATGCGCCCATGTGCTTCGGCGATTGCGTATGGCCTGGGGATACCAACTTTGACGGCGTGGTGAATATGGAAGATATTCTTCCGTTGGGCCTCAGCATGGGCGAAGTGGGTAAACCACGCCCCAATGCAACGCTGGCAACCTGGTATGGCCAATACGCAGATAACTGGGTGAATATTTTTGACCCAACTGCGATAGATTTAAAACACCTGGATACGGATGGTGACAGCTTAGTTACCGCGTTGGATACGACCGCCATCAGCATGTATTACAGCCGGACGCATTCATTAACCCCGGCACGGGTTCCTTACTACGAAAATGAAATCATTTTACAGGGCAATATCTTCGCGTCTCCCGGCGACCTGATTGAACTGGATATGGTGCTTGGCAACTCAGGCAATCCGGCGCATAATGTATACGGCTTCACATTCCCGTTTGTTTACAACCCGCTCATTTTTGTACCGGAAAGCGTTGGCATCGAATTTAAGTCAAACAGTTGGCTGACGTATAATTCTCCTGTATTGCACATGACGAGGAACAACCAAACTGGGTTGCTCGAAGCAGGCTTTACCCGTACCAGCGGACTTTCTGCATCAGGACATGGTGAAATTGGAAAATTAAGGCTGATAGTTGTAGATGATATCAGCGGCTTCCGTGAAGACGGAGACAACGGCATCACCGTCAACCTCACCGGCGGTCTTGCAACCGGTATGAACGGCTCCGGCCAAACATACGGCATTCCAGTACGTGATTTCACGCTGCACATTGTGCCCAGGCCGAAAGATGATATGCCGGTTGCTATCACAGCTGATCAGGTTAAAGTTTATCCAAACCCGGCATCCAGCTTCCTGAACGTGTACCTGAACGGCGGTTTTGAAATGGAAGCACTGACCTTGTCCAACATCACCGGGCAGCAGGTTTTCCAGGCCAACGTCGCAGGCAAACGCACCATGATTGATGTAACTGCTTTGGAAAATGGCCTTTACTTTCTGACGGTTCGCAGCAACAATGGCATTGTGACGAAAAAAATTGAAATCCTTAGATAATGGTTATTTGTTATTGGTTACTTGTTATTGGGCAGAACACAGTAACAAGTAACCGATAACCAGAAACCAGCATACTATTCCCAAAATGAAATCGTTAACCCTTTGAAAAACTGAAAGAAGACCCTTACAAGTTTATATTCGTGGAATTATAATCATTGCTAGTAGCCGTACATTTTTAATGTGCGGCCTTTTTTTTGCATCTATGTCTGTCTTTATAGTCCGATAGCTGCGTTACGCTCAGCCCCAAAATCGGTCATTTACGCTAGTAAACTCCCGTTTTTGAGGCTGAGCGTGCCTTGCTCTCGAACTCTAAAGAACAGACACTCGACTAAACAGGCAGACACTATTATTGACATGAGTAAAAAAAACAACCGAAAGGATGGATTGATTTTTTCAACCGATCCTGATTTTGATTGGAACGCAGGCGAAGAAGAAGAGGCGCCTGCCGACATTGAGCCGGGGAAACAAAACCTCCGGGTAGCCATTGACCGCAAGCAGCGGGGTGGAAAAGAAGTGACCGTCATCTCCGGCTTTATCGGTAGCGATGAGACGCTCGAAACCCTGGGAAAAATGCTGAAAACCAAATGCGGCACCGGCGGTTCGGTAAAAGACGGCCTCATCCTCATCCAGGGCAATATGCGAGACAAGGTCATGGACCTGCTGCTGAAAGAAGGGTATTCGAAAACCAAGAAGTCTGGTGGATAATCAAGTTGATTTGAAGATTTGATTATTTGAAAATTTGAAGATTTGCCCAGCTTCAAATTTGTCCAATTTTCAAATTTTCAAATCCACTAATTTTCAAATTCTCTCCAGGCCTTCACCAGCATCACAACCCGGTCGTAGTTTTGAATCCCCTCGCTGATGCCCTGCGATTTAAGGTAAGCTTCATAAGCTGCTTCCCTGAACCTTGGCATAATATCGGGATATTCCATAATATTCCGGTTAATCGCCCGGATATCCGCTAAGATGCCGGCGGGGAGCGTTTCCCGCAAACGCTTGTATTCCTCTGGTTTGTAGCTGCGAAAATGTACAGCCAAAGTGCGCCAGTGCGAGAGGTGGCCACAATAAGCCAACACAGGCGTTTCAATGCTTTCACAAGCTAAATAGGCCCAAAAATTGCAGGTTCCTTCATCGCCAAAACCATAGCCGTGCGCCATTTCATGCGCAAGCACAGCAGGCAATTGCAGGGGATGCAGACCAGCGTCGGCGTGGCCTTCGCCCGTGAAAGGAAAATATAAGCCTGCTGAGCTGAAGCGGAGAAATATACCTTTCGGATAAAGGAGGCGACCCCGCACCCGGCCAAGGGTTGGATACTGGTAAAAAGCCAATTGGCGCTCCACCGCATCGCGGAGTTGTTCCTCCATATCCGAAGGAAAATTTTGACCGGTTAACGCACTGGTATCCGGCGCCCCGGGGATTGCCTGGCGCAATGCGATGATTATTTTTGTTTCCTCCTGAAGCTCCTTTTCCAGAGCCGTTACGTCGAGTGGGTGCGGGTCCAATTGCATCATCTCTTCCACCGAAACCCGACCGTAATTAAACCCCCAAAGCAACATGAAGAAAAAAACGACACCTCCGGTAAAAGCCAATAAAGAAAGCCCCCCCGAGACCAATTTTTCTTTCAGCGGCGCCTGGGTTAGAAAAAATCGGCGCATTCTCCATCCTACCCATATCAGAAGGATGGGAACAAATATATATAGGAGTGGGAAAGGCAACCAGGCCAATCCATAGTCAATCAGGCAACGTACCCCCAGGAAAATGCCGCGGCTGTAATACTGCTCAATCCATTCCGGGTGCATACCGACCAACTGGCGCAATGCAATGGCGAGGCCTCCCAGCGCAATCCAGATGAATTTTATTTTGTGACGTTTGAACATGTAGCGCGTCTGTTGTGATTAGTCTGTTTGCAATATGTCCGGCAGCGGATAAAAGATGAATAAACTTGTGCTTATCTTTGTTCCGTTGCTGACGGTAAAGATTGGGAAAAGTAAAACCAAAATGCCTCTGCTGCTGTTACAATGTTCAAATTCTTTTACTCGTAAAAATAACAAACAATGGCATTTCAGTTCACTGATTCAAACTTCAAAGAAACTGCCCTTGATACCGAGGGCGTCAAAGTGATAGATTTCTGGGCAGAATGGTGCGGTCCCTGCCGTGTAATCGGCCCCATCATCGAAGAATTATCCACCGAATATAATGGCAAAGCCTTGATTGGCAAGGTGAATGTAGACGAAAACCCTGAGATTTCAATGAAATACGGCATCCGAAGCATTCCTACGGTCCTGATCCTGAAAAATGGAGAAGTTGTAGAAAAGCAGGTTGGCCTCACCAGCAAGTCCGTGCTGACACAAAAAATTGAAGCGCACCTATAAGTTATAGTGAAAATTGTCTGAGTGCAGGTACCCGATTGTCCAAAAATCGGGTACCTGCCTCCTAACAAAACCCTTGATGTATTCAACCATCAGGGGTTTTGTGTTTTACCTGCCAACTGCCAACCTGCAAACTTGCCCTCGATACCGCCACCAATTTGTCATTTTCCACTATCGGGTTTCGCTCTAAACTACTTTTTGTTTACCTTCGGGCAACTAAACCGCTATTGTTTGCCTATGCAGGTAGTCCGGGAAATTGTGGTCTTGCTGAAAAAGGAGCTCTTGCTCGAATGGCGGATGAAATATGCCATCAGCGGCATCCTGTTGTACGTCTTGTCTGCTGTTTTCATCATTTATGCTGCCTTTGCAGAAGTAGAACCCACAACCTGGAATGCCCTGTTCTGGAGCATCGTGCTGTTCGCCTCCATCAATGCCATCGTCAAAAGTTTTGTTCAGGAAAATGGCAGCCGGCAATTGTACTATTACCAACTGGCCAGCCCAATTGCTTTGCTGGTGGCAAAAATCGTCTACAATTCCGGCTTGTTGTTTGCGCTCAACCTCTTAACCTGGGGCGCCCTGGCCTTTATGGCCGGGAGCCCGGTTCAGAACAATGGCCTGTTTTTCCTGGCGCTGCTGCTGGGCAGTACCGGGTTGTCCATCACGTTTACGTTTATTTCGGCCATTTCGGCAAAAGCAGACAACAATGCAACCTTGACGGCCATCCTGGGCTTCCCGGTTGCCATTCCAATTTTGCTGACTTTAGTCCGGCTTTCCGCAAATGCGCTGGAAACCACCGGGGGCATGGGGATCCAAAGAGACATCAACATTCTGATTGCGATAGATTTGGTGCTGGCGGGGATGGCACTTTTGCTGTATCCAAGTCTGTGGCGAGACTAATTACTTTGGTTCAAAATAACTGTTCACGAATATGAAAAAGCACTGGTGGAAAGCGTTGGGCGTTCTTATTTTGATGTACGTGTTAACCGTAGGGATGTTGACGCCCCTGCATCCCGGGATCATAGCCGTACATCCGCGAAAAGCGCAAAGCGGCACTAAATTAGAAGTGCGCATCAATGGTTACAACACGCATTTTGAGGCAGCTTCCGGGGAACTCAGCGTCTGGTTGAAACCGGACAGCACAGGGAGCTATGGAAAAACCGATTCCAGTTTGTGGATACCCGGCTTAATCACCCAGGTACACAGCGATACGGCATTCAGCGCAACCTTTGATCTTCCGCAGTTTTTGCCCACGAATGAGCGCATTGCAGCATTTACATTGATTGCTGACAGCCCCAGGGATGGCGCTGCCCTGCAACCCGGGGCGATTCGCATCACCCAGGATTCTGTCAACATCCAGGCAGGCCTGACATCCTGGCTTAAAGATGACCTGAAAAAATACCTTCATGCCGATTATCGGTTCGATTTTCCGTTTCGAAGCCTGTTGTACGAGACCATCCGAAACACCTATTTCCATGTCTCGCTTTGGTTTGCCATGGCATTTTTGTTCATTTATTCCGTGGTTTACAGCGCGCGCTACCTGATCCGGCCGCAGGCGCATCTCGACCGGAAAGCCAATGCTTTTACAAGTGTAGGCATGCTTTACGGAATGCTTGGGCTGGCCACTGGCGCGATCTGGGCTAAATACACCTGGGGCACTTACTGGAGTTGGGACATCAAACAAACCATGACCGCAATTGCCCTGCTCATCTATGGTGCCTATTTTGTACTCCGGTCTTCTTTTGAAGAACCTGAAAAAAAAGCGCGCCTTGCTGCAGTGTACAACCTGTTTGCCTTTGCTGCGCTGATTCCTTTAATTTATGTGATCCCGCGGATGGCGCAGGTAAGCCTGCATCCCGGCGCTTCGGGCAACCCGGCTTTGGGCGGCGAAGATTTAGACAATACGATGCGCTTGGTTTTTTATCCGGCCATCATCGGCTGGACGATCATCGGAATATGGATCTCAAAAATCGCTTACCGAATAGAAACATTGCAGGCACGTCTGGATGACGACGAATAATCCTGATAAGGGCCAATATTGATAAAATTTACCAAATAATATTTCGTTAAATGAAAAATATAAACGACTTTTGGCACGTCAATAATCGGCCGATGAATCGGGTTGTACTCACTACACTAACAACGTTTATTTTTACATTTCCCCTCTTCGCCCAATCAGCGGGAGGTGCTGATTTTATGCGCAGTATTGGCAAAATTTACGTCGTTGTTGCGGTGATTGCAATGGTGTTCATCGGGATTATTTTTTTTCTAATCTACCTTGACAGGAAACTAACCAGGTTAGAGGACCAAATTAAAGATCATGACACAAGTAGTTCCTAGTTTTTATCAAAGTGTCTCTGACTACTTTGATAAAGCTGCCCGGCACTTAGATCTGCCAGCCGGTTTACTTCAGCAGATCAAAGTTTGTAATGCGGTTTACCAAATTAATTTTCCCGTAAAAATTAAAGGTGAAGTGCGCGTAATTGAGGCCTACCGGGTCCAGCACAGCCACCACCGCACGCCCACCAAAGGTGGGATCCGCTACAGCAACCACGTTAATCAGGAAGAAGTAATGGCGCTCGCTACGCTTATGAGCTACAAATGCGCTATTGTGGATGTTCCGTTCGGCGGTGCAAAAGGTGGTGTAAAAATTAACCCATGGGAATTTGAAGAAGAAGAATTGGAGCGCATCACCCGCCGTTACACAACGGAATTGATCCGCCGCAATTTTATCGGCCCGTCTATTGACGTACCCGCTCCTGACTACGGAACAGGCGCCCGGGAAATGGCCTGGATTTACGATACTTACCGCACATTTAAAGGCGACGAGATTGACTCCGCAGGCTGCGTAACCGGTAAGCCGGTTAACCAAAACGGGATCCGCGGACGGGATGAAGCAACCGGACGCGGCGTATTTTATGGTCTTCGGGAAGCTTGCGATATTGCTGAGGACATGAAAAAGCTGGGGTTGACACGCGGAATTGCGGGAAAAACCATGGTGGTTCAGGGTCTTGGCAACGTGGGCGCCCACTCTGCACGGATTGCACAGGATGAAGGCGGTGCGATTCTGGTGGGGGTTTCCGAAGTGGAAGGCGCCATCTACAAAGCTGACGGTATTGATGTACACGAGTTGCTCAAGTACCGGAAAGAAACGGGCTCGATTCAGGGTTTCCCCGGCGCGCAGTTTTATGACAAAAAAGACCGCCGCAGCGTATTGGAGTTCGAATGCGATATTCTGATTCCTGCTGCTTTGGAAAGTCAGATCACCGGCGAAAATGCAGGGCGGATTAAGGCAAAAATAATTGCTGAAGCAGCCAATGGTCCTACGACTTTTGAAGCGGAAGCCATCCTCAACAAAGCCGGAAAATTGGTGATTCCGGATGTTTACCTAAACGCAGGCGGGGTAACGGTTTCTTACTTCGAGTGGTTGAAAAACCTTTCTCACATGCGTTTCGGTCGCATGGACAAGCGTTTTAATCAGCAGAATTACAACAACTTAGTTGACCTTGTTGCTCAATATACGGGCCGGGAAATTACAGAAGAACAACGCCGCCTGATTGCCAGAGGCGCCGAAGAAGTAGACCTCGTGCGTTCCGGACTGGAAGAAACGATGGTGAGTTCTTATCTGCAAATCCGGGAGGTCAAAATGCAGAAAAAGGAAATCGAAGACCTCCGTACCGCTGCATTTGTGAGCGCAATCAGCAAAATTAGCAACGACTATCAAAATATGGGCATCTTCCCATAACAGAATAACATTCGTTCAAGGCGACACCGGCATAGCAAGATTGGGCTGGTGTCGCCCTCAGTTTTCTGCGCTATGATTCAAAAAAGGCAGTCTGATATCACTGAGAAGAATTTTATATTACTTTTCTACCTTAATTCTTGATTTTTATTTTTCAATGTAATATCTTTCCAGCGTTTTTTATTTCCTCAAAGTGTAAATGACAAACTCATGTCAGATAAATTGGATAAAATTGACCTTAAAATACTGAGAATCCTTCAGGACAACAGTAAGATCACGAACCTCGACTTGTCGAAAAAGATTGGACTTTCCCCGGCTCCTACTTTGGAACGCGTCAAGAAGTTAGAGCAATCAGGTGTAGTGGAAAGTTACCACGCAAAGGTTAACCCCCAGACGATGGGATTGAATGTCAAAACCTTTGTATTGGTGTCGCTTGCCTGGCAAAAGGAAAATGCGCTCAATAACTTCCTGGATAAAATCAAGGAAATTGAAGAGATCACGGAATGCTACATCATTACCGGTGAGGCCGATTTTTTGATCAAAATTGTTTGCAAGGACATTCCGACTTACGAGCAATTGTTGTTCAAAACCCTGTCTCAAATTGAAGAGATTGAGCGACTTAAAACGTTGATGACACTTTCTACCGTCAAAGACAGCAAGGTGCTGCCTTACCGGTATGAGTAATTTCACGGTTTTTTCTGCCGGGCAGCCGCTTTCTGATTTTTTTGGAAAGCGGCTGTTTGTTTTTTCTTTCGTGCTGCCAAGATGCTATGAGTAAAAAACCGTCCCTGCTTTGGAGTATCCACCAGGAAGATTCACCCGATATTTCCTACCTGTTTGGGACAATGCACGTCCAGGACAAGAAAGCGTTCGGATTGATCGGACAAGTGGAATCGGTGCTCCGCAACTGTGATGCACTCGCCACAGAATATGATTTGGATGACACGGAAACATTCAATGTTTCGTGGTTTAATGACCTTTCCAAAAGCAAATCAGTGCGGGAAGTTTTGCCCGAAAAGACCTGGCGAAAACTCCGGCACATGCTGTATAAAACCCTGGGCATTCATTTGGATGCTTTTCAAAATGTCCATCCATTCCTCCTGATCAATACGGTTTCTTCTTTGATTTTGTCTAAAGACATGCCTTTGTCCTTAGACGAGTATTTGTGGGAAACGGCAAAAGTCTGGAAAAAACAAACGATCGGGATTGAAACCCTGCAAGAGCAAATGGCAATCGTTGGAAAAATCCCCATCGAATCCCTCGTGAAAAACCTTGCCCAAATCACGGTTAATTTTCCCCGTTACCGGCAGCAAACTTTAAAAATGGCGGCTTGGTACGCCTCAGGAAATCTTGCACAGTTGCACCGTGCTTCGGTTAAAGGGCAAGGCAGCCTGAAACGATTATTGCTGTACGATCGGAATGTGGTTATGGCAGACAGAATAGCAGCCATAGCAGCTTCACAACCTACCCTGTTTGCAGTCGGCGCCGGCCACCTGACCGGCAAGTATGGCTTATTAAGACTTATGAAATCCAAAGGGTTGAAAATTAACTCAATTGCTTATTAATTTTTATTTTTTTGTTCTAAACACCGCAATCTTAGTACCTTAGCGCTCAAATTTATCCCAGAATGTTGTTCCTGACCAAATCTATTTCTTTAGCTTTATTTTGCATGCTACTCTTGCAGGGATGCCAAAATGATGTAAACGCTGAATTCGAGGAAGAAGCGGTACAATTAGAACAGCGCATCAGAAAAGCACTCTGCGACAAAGCCGTTATGCAGCAGAAAATTGACTCCGTT
>JALHRK010000051.1 GCA_022841505.1 Saprospiraceae bacterium
TCATCACCGAAGAAGAAGGCGTGGGCATGCGCCTTAACGTGGGCATCCGCGGACTGGATCCGGACCGGAGCAGCCGCGTGCTGGTACTGGAAGACGGGATTCCGGTGGCGCTGAACCCGTTTGGAGAACCGCAATTGTATTATTCACCGGTCATTGACCGCATGGAGAGCATCGAAGTGCTGAAAGGCAGCGGGCAGATTTTGTTCGGCCCACAAACGGTCGGCGGTGTCATCAATTACATCACGGCCGATCCGCCTGCGCAGGAAGCCGGTCGGGTGCGCCTCCTCGGGGGCGAAAACGGCTATTTCAGCGGCCTGGTCAGCTATGGCAATACCCTCGGAAATGCCGGATTTAAAGTGGATTACCTGCGCAAACAGGGCGACCGGATTGGCGCCACTTCCTTCCGGATCAACGACCTGAGCGCCAAAATCAACCTGAAAATCAGCCCAAAATCTACCCTCGGGTTCAAATTTGGCGTATACGATGAACTGTCCAATTCAACCTACATCGGGTTGACCCAGTCCATGTACGAAGCCGGCGACCAGGATTTTGTCCAAATGGCTCCCGACGACCGCCTCACGGTGCGCCGGTTGTCGCTGAGCGCCATCCACGAATACCGGTTCAGCCTGAACACGAAGCTCAAAACATCCGCGTTTGGCTACACCACTTCGCGCAATTGGCAGCGACAGGACTTCAGCGCTACGCCGGCCAGTAACGCTACTGGCGTGGTCTGGGGCAATCCTGATATTCCCGGAGGCGCCGTGTACATGCGCAATTCCAATGGACACCGGAACCGCCAATTTGAAGTGGCCGGTGTGGAGTCACGACTCATGCACCGCTTCAACTTAGGCGCTGTCACCAATCGCCTCGAAGCCGGTGCGCGCTTCCTCCACGAACGCGCCTACGAACAGCGGGTGAACGGCAAAAAAGCCGATGCGCGGTCGGGCGCTTTGGTGAGCGATGAAATCCGCAGCGGCCAGGCCATCAGCGCATTTGCACAAAACAAATTTGAACTGGGTGAAAAATTGGCCATCACCATAGGCCTGCGTTCTGAAACCTATTTTTACGAACGCCATATCCTGCGCAACGCAGAAAAAGACACCAGTATCTTGTCGGATGCTACCATCAGCCAGGTGCTGCCGGGCGCGGGCGTCAACTACAACCTGAGTGAAACCTGGAGTCTGTTTGCCGGCGTTCACCGGGGCTTTGCGCCGCCAAGGGTGTTGGACGCGATTGCCAACAATGGCGTGGTCTACAACTTAGACCCCGAACTGAGCTGGAATACCGAAATCGGCTTCCGCAACCAGGTTGGCGCACATTGGGCGATGGAATTCACGGCCTTTAACATGAGCTTTTCCAACCAGATCATCCCGATTTCGGAATCTTCGGGCGGCAGCGGAACAGGGTTCGTCAACGGCGGCAGCACCCTGCATCAGGGCCTCGAACTGGGCTTGCGTTACGACCTCGGACAACAGATCCTGCCTGGCGGTCACCGCCTGGAATGGTCGCTCAATGGCACGTATGTCAATGCGTATTACGATGAAGACCGTTTTGTTGGCGAAGGCGACTCCAAAGTCAATATTCGCGAAAATCGCACGCCTTATGCCCCTGAATGGTGGCTGTCGGCGGGTCTTGCCTACGAAGCGCCCAAAGGTCTTTCCTTGCGATTTACCGGCAACTACATCGGCGAGCAGTTTACGGACGAACGCAATACCGTTGCGCCCTCCGCGAATGGTCAGACGGGGCAATTACCTGCCTATTTTGTAATGGACGCCAGCGCGCAATACCAGTTCCCAGGTGGTAAACTGGCGCTGACTGCGGCAGTGAAAAACCTGACCGACGAGCGCTACATTTCCACCCGCCGCCCGCAAGGCATCCGGGTTGGCTTGCCGCGGATGGTTACAGCAGGCTTGGATTGGAAGTTCTGAAAATCTAACTTGTGTCTGTCTTTATAGTCCGATAGCTGCGTTCATTTCGACTGGGCTTCGACTGCGCTCAGCCAGCAGCTCAATGACCGGTTGTTGAGCGGAGTCGAAACAAAAACCGGTCATTTACGCTGGTAAAATCCCGGTTTTGGGGCGAAACATGCCTTGCTCTCGAACTCTAAAGAGCAGACACGAGCCTAAGTGAACAGACCTAATTATAAAAAATAACAGCCCTTGCAGGTTTCAAAGTGAAACCTTGCAGGGGTTGTGTCGTTATGTTGTTGAGTGCAGCACGTTTACTAAACTTTTAAAGTTTAGTAAACGTTAGCCGCGCGCATGCCAGAAAAGAATATTTCACGCAGAACTCTAAACAAGTTGTTTAACTGCAATCTTTTATACAAATTTGCGTTATGAAAATGTTTTGCATCCACGAAAGCAAGGCGTTGAAGGCGTCCGTTTTTTGTTGGAACAACTGCTACATTAAAAACAACAACATGAAAGTCATCAGAGCATTACTTCTCTTTTCTACGTTTTTCATTCTCACTACAAGCACTTTAGAAGCCGCGCGCATCTACGTCGTTTACGATCCGGAGTGCATGGACCGATTAGAATACAACTACTTCAAGGATGGCAATACGGGCGTGTATGTTGCTTACCATGTGCGATTGAGCGCATCGGAGCGCCTTGTTCTGGAGATTGGAAGAGAAGATGGCATTGAACAGGATCGCCTGCCTGCGGGCGTAGTGAATTGTTCCAATGGCCTGTTTGACCGGCAAACGGTGAAGCGCATCAACAACAAAGCAGATGAGCTGATCATCGTCTATCCAACGCTTAACCGCCGCTACATCATGATGCCGGTGCGCATTGCGGCCCTCCACCAGTGGAATGGCCAGGTGATCAGTTACAATTCTCCGACTTATTCTTTCCGGTTTGATACCAAGGAAGGCGCTGTCGGCGAAAATATTTCCTACAACAACCCCAATGTTCAGGTTTATTTTGAAGGCCGTATGGCCAATGATTGCAGCGGGGCTTATATCTTCCGCCAATACACCAATGCGACCGGTGTGGCCAATGCTTATTCCGAAATCGTGATTGCGCCGGAAGTGGGCATCACCGAAGCGCGCAGCGGCCTCACACCCGAAGACGCTACCAATAACGTGGTGGTGCTGGAACGGGTCAACAACCAAAAATTTGCAGACCACCTGCTGCTGGCCTGCGGAAAAGCGCCGGTTTCACAAGGAACGTCCAAAGTAGACAATGCCGTCCCGAGCGGCTTTGATTATACCGGCTCAAAAGGCAGCAGCAGCGCTCAGATCAAAACAGGAACAGGCGGCCCTGCGACCATGCATACGGTGCAGCCGGGCGAAACCCTTTACGGGATTTCAAAAAAATATGGCGTAACGGTGAAGCAAGTGCAGGCCTGGAACAAAATGGGCCAATCCACCAGCATCCGCAAAGGCACGCAGTTGCAGGTAAGCGAAGCTGGCGCAACACCCAGTTCTTTTGAAGCTACCGGATCGAAAATCATCAACACCCCTAAAGGTGGTGATGCGCAAGTCGGTACAGCGACTACGGGAACCTTTCACGTCGTGAAATCCGGTGAAACAATCGGTTACTTAGCACAGAAATACGGATATACGGAGAAACGCTTCCGCGAATTCAACAGCTTAGGCGAAAATGACTGGATCAAAGTTGGTCAACGCCTGAAAACAACCGATTGCGAATGCCCACAATCAACGGGACTTAAATCTTATGAAACCCCGGGCACGCGCTTTACGCCGAAAGGCTCCAGCCAAACCCAACCGGCTAATGATTCTCAGCTGAAGGAGCAGGAGGTACGCACCGCTGCCTACTACAATTACAACTACAATCAGCAGTCGCAACAAGCGCTGAATAATTCTAAAAGCGGTGATACGGAAATACGCCCGTCTGCTTACAGCGTTTACGACTCCCCGATTGTGATGCCGGCGCCGCAGCAACAGGGCAACCAAAATGGCATGCAGTTTTACGACGATGCGCCACTGCCCATCACGACTGAAGCTTCTACGGTGCCACAAACGGTGCGGAATGCAAACCCGCAATACGATTTCGATGAGCGCACAACGCCACTGATTTATGAATCGCCGGCGGTTACGCAAGCGCCTTCCGTAGCGGCTACGACTACAAGCTATGCCAATGAAGGGGCGTTACCGCAAAATTATGAAACCGGGGTCGCCAAAAATTACCACGTGGTACAACGCGGTGAAAACCTCTACCGCATCGCCAAACAATACGGCCTGACAGTCGAATACCTGCGCCGCATCAACAACATGAACACTGATGAGGTGTATGCGAATCAGCGGATTGCGTTGCGATAAAACAAACATTTTTTGCAGGATTTCCCTGTAAAATGCAGGAAAATGGCCAACCGGAATGATTTCGGCTGGCCATTTTTGTTTTGTTAATCTAATCGCCTGACCTCATAGACCTCCACCATATTCATTCCATCAAAATCAATTGGAAAACACCCCTTGTATCCGACTGTTCTGAGCTTTTTTATGCCTTTCAACGCCGCTTCACGCGTTTTAAACCGGCCAATCAACAGCTTGTCTCCATACACCCCGGGCGCTATTTCAGAGATGTGTCTGAAAATTGTAGACTTTGGGAAATAAGCCTTCAAATCAGCCGCCAGTCGCTGAAAGCCCTCGAAGTCTTCCAGAGCAGCTACCTGAATGGAATATCCAGTTTCCGGAACGATGGCAGGCGCCGGAGCAATCGTTTTTACCTCCGGAGTTGCAATTGGTGGCGCTGAGCGGGTAGATTCTTCGGTCCCATATTCATCAACACCTTTCTCCGCTGTTTTATCAATTGCTTTTGTAATTTGACGAGTAGAGTCTCCTGGAATTGGCACCATGGTTAACAGATTGGTACGCCGGTTGTCCGGATTCGCAACTTTTTCTTTTTGGTCTGCCCCATCCGGCCTAATCGTGGATACCCAGGTATACAGTCCTATCGCTGCAAAAATGATCAGGATAAAAGTCAAAAACGGCGAACTCCTGCGCGGCGTTTGCAGGTGCGGGTAGTCGCCCCCTTGTTGAGGGACGTAGCCTCCGTAAGGCGAATTAGTGCCTTGCGGCGGGAAATTAGGTGGAAACTGGCTTCCAATGTGATTGTTTTGTTGGAAAAACCAGTTTTGCAAAGCTGCCCAGGAAACAGCTCCGAGTGCAATGATGATCAGCACCCAAATCAACACCTGGTCTGTATTCAAATTTTCCATCTTCAGTTGATTTTAGAAATGATGGACAATAGGAGAACAGCACACTTCGATGGTGTTACGGAAATTGATTGGTCACTTTGTACAACGGGGGTAAATCAGGTGGCGGGAACGTACGGACTTAGTATTTTTAGGTCGGTCGTAGAGGCGCTCAGTTGGTTCGGTAATGGGTTCTTTACGGTGTAAGGGTTAATATCCGAGATTCACTGATACAACAAACGTAACGTATTCAACGAGTCCTGCTGGGTAGTGTTTGATGCAGCGTTTGTAGTCTGATTTTTGAGCGCGCGACGCTTCTTATTAATGGGAATAATTACAGAACGTTACAGATTTTTTATTCGTTTCGTTTGTTTTCAAATTTTTTTATTTTCTTAACGAACCGCTCGCGCGTAGGCGGTAACTGAGCGAAGTCGAAGCTCCGCCTCGCGTGTCTTATTTCCCTGGCTTTGCCCGGTCGTTTGGGTTTGCCACCTGAAGGTGGCGACCACAAGCTCGCTCGCGCGTAGGCTCCACCTCGCGTGTCCTATTCCCAGGGCTCTGCCCGGTTTGGGTCTCAGGTTCACTACACTCATTCCTTCACCAATAACCTTAAATAAGCTTCCGCAATTTGTGCAGTCCGGTAAGGTTTTATCCGGGCCTCAATCGCTTCAGCGTCCAACTGCTGGTATTGAAAATCCATCATGAATTTTGCTAAGGAGTCAGCGGCTTCCGGCCCGATCGTTTCCGATTTTATACTCAACAGCATGGGGTGATCTGCCATAAAGGCAACAAAGGTATCTATAGGAGTCGTCCTGCCACTTGAAGTGGTAGGACGACTATAACCAGGATCTGTTGCAGAAATATGAACAATGGGTTTGCCGGAAGCAAGATAATCGGCGCTTTTGCTGGGCAGGTTGTAAGTCGTCGTATTTCCGATATTGAGCAAAAAGGTAGTTTTGGACATGGCGGCGGCAACTTGTTCCCGATCCACCAACCCATGCAGGCGGAGGTTAGGCACAAGCCGGGGGTAGCGTTCAAACGCAGCTTTGACGGCGTATTCAATTTCTCCAAAAAAATGGACGAGCAACCGGTTTTGGAATTCAGGATGGCGTTCGAGCAGCAAGTCCAGTAATTTCAGTGCTGCATCGGGCGTACGAATGGGCGCATAGAAGGCGCCCATGTAGGATAGGTGAATGCGTTCGGGTTCAAAGCCCTCAAAGTCTGACGCGGCTACGAGTCCTGGGTCAAAAAGCGGCGGCACAACGGTAATTTTGGCTTCAATGCCCGGAAAATAATGGCCATAAGTTTCCTTTGCCGTATCCACGGTGACTGCAATGGCCTTTGCAGCCTTCAGGACTGCAGCTTCTGCCCGAAAATTCAGGCGTTGGTACAGCAGCCGGTTGTTGATGAAGTACGCGTCAACGAACGCAAACGGGTCTTCAATGTCAACCAGCCATTTCAATGCAGGGTTTGCACGTTTGCAGGCCAACCCGATCAGGTGCCCGGTAAATGGCGCTCCGACGCTGATCACCCCGTCAAAAGCGTAAGTATCCAATAACTGCAAAGCCCGTTTCCGGCCCGGCAAATACCAGAGGCAGCTCCCGTCAGGCCAATATACGCTGCGCCAACTGAGGTCTGTCAATTTCTCAAGCCCTTTCCGGAGTGCGCCATGCCGGGCTGGTAAATCGCCGCCGGCTTCACCGCGCCGCCTTTTGGCATGAAGGAGGTTATAAACCCAATCTAAGAGTGAATTTTGCCCTGCGCGGTGTACCTGCACGCCTTCAAACTCCGTTTCCTCCGGCAATCCGCTGCGTTTGGTACAAAGGACATGCACTTCATGGCCCTGAGCGATCCAATGGGTAGCAATGGCCCGCCAACGGTACACGTTTGGGTTGAGTGCGGGATGGTATTGCGCCAGAATGATCAGCAGCCTCATCGTTGGGTTGCAGCCGTCAAAAAGCGACGGTTTGCTGTGTTTTTTGTTTGTGAAAAAGCAGGGCGCTTTTTTTGTGATTGGGGCCCACAATGCTCACGATATTTTTCTGGTCGTCGAAAACCTCGGTGAGTATTGCATTGGTCAGTGACAATTCCTGAAAGGCGGTCACATCCACCACTTCCAGATAGCACCACATGCCCATCCAGTCGTCGGCAGGCTCTTTGCCGACGAATCGAACCGATTGTGCTTTTCCGTCCAATTTGAGTTGCAGGGCCTGGCGGAGGTAGCGTTCCAGATAGGTCTCCGCTTGCTTGCTTTCCTTTTCGGTACAAAGGAACAGCTTATCGGCGCCTTGCCGCCGCAACGCTTCTTCCACGTCGTCAATAAAAAGGTGCAGGCTGATTTGAATGGCCTTTTCATCCGACCGGTATTCGATCAGGCACTTGCTGGCATGGAATTCATGCAGGTTCGGACTGGCCGTCCAAAACAGCAGGGCAAGCGAGTAGATTAATAGATTATTCATTATCCAGGAATTAACTTGAATTCGGACATTTTTTAAGAACGGCGGACTAAAGCCCGCGGAACAAGGCACGGCGCCCTTCGTTTCGCGGGCTTTAGCCCCGTAAACAGCCGGCGTGGTTAGTAAGGGTGCCAGTCTTGCCCCTCGAACCTATCGGACTATAAAGACAAACACAAATTATACTCTTTCGAGGGCCATGACCAGCGCCAAACCGGCAGCAGCCCCGGAAATAAACAACGTCCAGGATCGCTGCTGCACTTTAAGCCCCTGGATGGCGGCAAAAGCCACCAGCAGGGCCACCAGGACGATGAGCAGTTGACCAAACTCGACCCCGAGGTTAAACGCCAGGAGTTGCAGGCCCAGTGCGTCCTCTTCGCCGGGCAGGAGCATGGCGCGCAAAAAATTAGAAAACCCCATGCCGTGGATCAGCCCGAATGTGGCGGCCAGCGCATAATGGGCGGCCGCGCGGCGCGTCCACAAGCTCTGTTGCTCCTGATTTTTCGGCATAACGGCATTGTAAAGCGCGGTCAGCAAAATGGTCAGCGGAATAAGAAACTCGACGATAGCCGATGGAATCCGGATCACATCCAGCACCGCCAATGCAAGGGTCAGGGAATGCCCAAGGGTAAATGCAGTAGCCAGCAAAGCCACTTTTTTCCAGGATTTCAAAGGATAAACGGCGCACAAAGCCACAATAAAAAGGATGTGGTCGTAGCCTTTCAAGTCGGCAATGTGTTCGAAGCCCAATTGGAGGTAGATGCGAAAAGTTTCCATAGCCGTGGTTTCGGTTTCGTGAGGAACCGCCACAAAATACAAAGACCCGACCATTTTTATCAAAAACGGTCAGGTCTTGTTGTTTATTGATCAGGTTTAGCGATTAAGCTTCTCCTTCTTTTTTCGTTTCTTCTGTTTCAGCAGCTTCTTCTACCGCAGCTTCAGTTTCTGCAACCACGTCGTCGGCTTCTTCCAAAACTTCCTCTGCTTCAACAATCGCTTCCTCTACTGCAGCAACAGCAGCCGGAGCAACAACCGCAGCAGCTGCAGCTGATTTGCCGCTACCTCCGCGACGGCTGCGTTTTTTGCGGCCATCATCTTTGCCAGCTTCTTTACCGGCAGTATAGATTTCGTTGTAATCCACCAGTTCGATCATCGCCATATCGGCAGCATCACCTTTCCGGAAACCAGTTTTGAGGATACGGACATAACCGCCCGGACGATCTCCAACTTTCTCCGCAATCGCATCGAACAATTCTTTTACCGATTCTTTGTTCTGCAGGTAGCTGAACACAACGCGACGGGAATGGGTCGTGTTGCTTCTGGATTTGGTAATCAGCGGTTCAATGAACCCACGCAGGGCCTTGGCTTTCGCTACAGTGGTGTTGATGCGTTTGTACTTGATCAACGCATTCGCTAAATTGCGCAACAGCGCATTGCGGTGGCTCGCTGTGCGGCCAAGATGGTTTACTTTTTTACCGTGCCTCATGGTACAACGATAGAGTTAACTTCGCAACACGTCACGTCGGGCATGCTTGTTCAAGCATTCAGCAGTAGGCCGCTGTATCACCGAAGGTCGTTATTGCAGGTTTGATAAAATCATGCCGGACCATGAAATGCGTTCATTCCACTATCCTGACAGCCTACTCTATTCTGACAATTATTCTTCGTCCAACTTGTACTTGGAGAGGTCCATACCGAAAGTAAGGCCTTTCTCCTGCAGCAACTCTTCGATTTCCACTAAGGATTTTTTACCGAAGTTGCGGAACTTCAGCAGCTCGTGCGTGTCGTATTTAACCAACTCCGACAAGGTGTTGATTTTAGCTGCCTTGAGGCAGTTGTAAGCGCGAACCGAGAGGTCGAGGTCTTCGAGTGAAGTTTTCAGCAGCTTGCGCATGTGGAGGATGTGTTCATCCACAATCGTGTCTTCGCGGCTGGAAGCGTCATCGAACGTAATATTTTCATCCGTAATCAGCATCAGGTGCTGAATCAGGATGCGGGAAGCATCGCGGATTGCATCTTCCGGGTGGATGGTGCCATCCGTTTTGACGTCAATCGTCAGTTTTTCGTAGTCGGTACGTTGTCCAACACGCGTGTTCTCGATGCGGTAAGCCACATTTTTGATCGGCGTGTAAATGGCATCAACCGGGATAACCCCGATGGGTGCATCTTTCGGCAGGTTTTCTTCTGCAGGAACATAGCCGCGGCCTTTCGTAACCGTGAGCTCTATTTCGAGGCTGATACCGGGTTCCATCGTGCAGAGCACCAGTTCCGGGTTCATCACCTTGAATACATTCGTATGATCTTCGATGTCGCCAGCGCGAAACTCTTCCTTACCGGTGATGGTGAGGTAGATTTTTTCATTGCTGATGTTTTCGTTGGACATCAGCAACTTGAGGCGCACTTGCTTCAGGTTGAGCACGATATCAACCACGTCTTCGGCTACGCCGCGGATGGTGGCAAATTCGTGTTCTACCCCTGCAATCCGAACCGCAGAGATGGCGAATCCTTCTAAAGAAGAAAGCAACACCCGACGCAGCGAATTGCCTACAGTTTGGCCGAAGCCAGGTTCGAGGGGTTTGAATTCAAAGGTTCCTTCAAAATCGTTTGCTTTTTGCATTACGATTTTGTCCGGCTTCTGAAAATTAAGTATACTCATAGAATACTGTCTTTGGAGAGGATATAGCGGTTAAAAAGCGAAATGACTTTGGCCGGGATGCGCTCCCAGCCAAAGTCTCACGGCGAATATTACTTGGAATATAATTCGACGATCAACTGCTCGTTGATCTTCTCCGGTATTTGCTCTCTCTCTGGGTAGCTCAGGAAAATTCCCTGAAGTTTGTCCGGGTTGTATTCCAACCACGTGTGTTTTCTTGCTTCTGCTTTGCCATCCGAGTCTTTGATGATTTCCAAAGTCTGGGATTTCCCACGCACCTGAATGATATCGCCTGGGCGAAGCAGGTGAGAAGGAATGTTGGTAATTACACCGTTCACGGTGATGTGGCGGTGAGAAACCAGCTGGCGGGCGCCACGGCGCGTCGGGGAAAGTCCCAGGCGGTAAACCGTATTGTCCAGCCTTGACTCCAGCAATTGCAGCAATACAGCGCCGGTGACGCCTTTTTTGCTGCTTGCTTTGTCAAAAAGTTTACGGAACTGGCGCTCAAGAACGCCGTACGTATATTTAGCCTTCTGCTTCTCCATCAATTGGAGGGCATAGTCTGAACGCTGCTTGCGCTTTTTGGTTAAGCCATGCTGGCCCGGAGGATACTTACGCTTCTCGAAAGCACGGTCGAATCCAAAAATAGGTTCGCCAAAAGCTCTGGCTTTCTTCGTTATCGGGCCGATGTATCTTGCCATTGTTAGTCGTTGAATATTTCTGAATAATGGTTGTCGCGCACCGTTTATACCCTTCTGCGCTTGGGTGGACGGCAGCCATTGTGTGGCATAGGCGTAACATCCTGAATTTTAGTCACTTTAATCCCGGAGCCGTCAATGGCACGGATAGCCGCTTCCCTTCCCGAACCCGGGCCTTTCACCAGAACTTCTGCGGTGCGCATGCCAGCTTCGTAAGCTGTACGTGCAGCATCGTTGGCGGCAACCTGAGCAGCGTAAGGCGTATTTTTCTTGGAGCCTTTGAAACCGGCTTTACCGGCAGAAGCCCAGGAAATAACGTCGCCTTTCTTATTGGTAATGGAAACAATGATGTTATTGAAAGTTGCCTGAATGTGGGCATAGCCTTCTACATCAATTTTAACTTTCCGTTTTTTTACTTTTTTTACCGTTGACTTTGCCATTAGTATGGAAACAATTTGAAAAGTTTAACATTAAGCAGCAAGCAAATTACTTGGTTGCTTTCTTTTTGTTGGCAACCGTTTTACGGCGGCCTTTACGAGTCCGTGCATTGGTTCGCGTTCTTTGTCCCCGAACCGGCAATCCTTTCCGATGGCGCAGACCGCGATAGCAGGCGATGTCCATGAGGCGCTTGATGCTCAACTGAACTTCAGAGCGCAATTCGCCTTCTACCTTAAAATCATTGTTGACAATACGGGAAATTTCGCGAATGTTCTCATCGGTCCAATCCTGGACTTTGGTATGTTCGCTTACCTCTGCCTGCAGGAGAATCTCCTGGGCTCTTGAACGTCCAACCCCGTAAATATACGTCAGGCCGATAACGCCTCTTTTGTTCCTTGGTAAATCAATGCCTGCTATACGAGCCATCTGATGTAATTGTTTTTACACTGGCGCACCAATGTACTTGATTTTCAAACAGATAAAATCAACCCTGCCGTTGCTTGAACTTAGGATTTTTCTTATTGATGATGTAAAGTTTTCCTTTCCTTCTGACAATCTTGCACTCTGTCGAACGCTTCTTGATGGACGGTTTGACTTTCATGGTTCAATGTTTTACTTGTACCTGTAAATGATCCTGCCTCTGCTCAAGTCATACGGTGACATCTCTACAGAAACCTTGTCGCCCGGTAGGATGCGAATGTAATTCATGCGCATTTTACCGGATATTGTCGCGGTGATCTGGTGGTCGTTTTCTAAACGAACCCGGAACATCGCGTTGGATAGGGCTTCTTCGATGATGCCGTCTTGCTTAATCAGATTCTTTTTTGCCATATTTCCGAATTCGGAGTGCAAAGATACTAAGAACGCGCAAAATAATATCTTGTTTAAGATAAAAATTTTGAAGTTCCTATTTTACCCGGCACCCCAGGATACTTTTGTGCTTCTAAACTGCTTGAACATTCGGGTTTTGCAGGATTGCTGCTTCTACCCCCGTATGGTCTGACAAAACATCAGCTTTGTCTTTTCGAATCGCTACCGAGTGCTCAAAATGAGCTGAAGGTTTCTTGTCTTTGGTAAGCACCGTCCAGCCATCTCTGGCTGTTTTGACGTCTTTTTTACCTAAGTTGATCATCGGTTCAATTGCAATCACCAGGCCTTCTTTCAAAATCGGGCCGGAACCGCGTTTGCCATAATTGGGAACTTCGGGGCCTTCGTGCAGATTATGCCCGACGCCATGTCCAACCAATTCTCTGACAACTCCGTAGCGATGTTCTCTTTCAGCGTATTGCTGGATGGCAAAACTGATGTCTCCCAGCCGCTTTCCGGCAAAGGCCTGGTCTATACCTTTATAGAGAGATTCGCGGGTTATTTTCAATAACTGCATCACCTCTTTATCCACTTCACCGAGTGCGAAAGTATAGGCTGCGTCGCCATGAAAGTCGTTTAAAAAAACGCCACAGTCAACAGAGACAACATCGCCTTCTTTGAATACCTGCTCTTTAGTAGGAATTCCGTGTACGACACATTCGTTGACAGAAACACAAAGCGTTGCGGGGAATCCATTATATCCTTTAAAAGAAGGGATACCACCGTGGTCGCGAATTAACGTTTCCGCCGCTTTGTCAATATCAGCCCCTGTAAGACCAGGCCTGATCATTTCGCCAACTAAAGCCAGCACTTTGGACACAACCAGATTACTCTGTCTGATTAGCTCAATTTCCTCGTCCGTCTTATAAAAGATCATGCCCACAGTCGTGCGCTTTTATTACATGTTAGCGCCAATCTGGATTCCTTTTCCGCTTCGTCCCTGTATGTGGCCGGACTTTACCAGACCATCGTAGCGGCGCATCAGCAAGTGGCTTTCAATTTGCTGGAGGGTATCCAGCATAACACCTACCAGGATGAGCAGCGAAGTTCCTCCAAAGAACAGCGCAAAGCTTGGTTCTACCCCAAAAGCAGCCACAACCGCCGGAAAAATTGCGATAAAGCCCAGGAAAACCGAACCCGGAAGTGTAATGCGGGTCGTAACGGAGTCAATGAATTCTTCCGTAGGTTTACCCGGTTTCACACCCGGAATGAATGCATTCTGGCGCTTCAGGTATTCTGAATATTGTTGCGGATTAACCAGTAGGGCCGTATAAACGTATGTGAACAACACGATAAGGATGAAGTAAACAACATTGTAAGGCACCGAAGTGAATTCCGTAAGAGGTTGCAACCATGAAGTAGTTTCCTGGCCAACAGCCTGAGAAACCGAAAAAGGCAGGAACATCAAAGCCTGAGCGAAAATGATCGGCATTACCCCCGCAGAGTTCAGTTTCAACGGAATGAAATCCCTTGCGCCTGCAGCAGGAATACTGCCTGTGCCCCGTCCAACCATTCTTTTTGCAAACTGGATCGGTATTCTGCGGACCCCCTGCACCACAAGGATAGTAGCCATGATGACCACAAAAAGCAGTACGAGTTCGAGAATGAATACCGGACCAAAAGAACGTTTCGTAGATTCGGCAATAAAAGATTGTGGCAATGTATTGATGATCCCGGCAGTAATCAGCAGCGAAACACCGTTGCCAATTCCGCGATCCGTGATCCGTTCACCCAGCCACATCGAAAATACAGTTCCGGTTGCCAACACAATAATATTGGTTACCCAGAAAAGGCCTTCCGAAATATTGGGCGAAACGGCGTCCATGTTTTTTACATAAAGCAGGTACGTTCCACCCTGTACCAAAGTAATGGCAACTGTAAGCAAGCGGGTGATCTGGTTCAGTTTTCTCCGGCCCGATTCGCCTTCGCGCTGTTGAAGGCGCTGGAAGTAGGGAACGGCGAAGCCCAAAAGCTGAACAATGATGGATGCCGTGATGTACGGCATGATTCCCAAAGCCAGAATAGAGGCGTTGCTGAATGCGCCACCAGTGAAACTGTTGATTAAGCCCAGCAAATCCTGAGCATTACCACCCTGACCACCGGCTGCCCTTTTCAGGACTTCGGGCACGGCGCCCGGCAACACAATAAAGGAGCCGAGGCGGTATACAAAAAGCAGAAGTAAGGTGAAGAGGATGCGATTCCTCAATTCCTTAATCTTCCAGATATTCTTTATAGTGGTAATAAACCTTTTCATCGTTATGGTTTATACGAGTTGAACACTTCCGCCGACTTGCTCGATGGCTTCTTTTGCGGCGCCGGAGATAGCGTGAGCGCTAACGCTCAGCTTTGCCTTTAACTCACCGTGGGCCAGCACTTTGATTTTATCGCCTTTGCCGACGATTCCATGCTCTACCAATACCTCGGGTGTGATGGCGCTTAATTTGTATTTGTCCGCTACTTCCTGGAGTCTTGCCAGGTTGAACGGAACATATACTAAACGATTCGGACGTTTGAACCCAACTTTAGGCAAACGCATTTGCAGCGGCATCTGACCACCTTCAAAATTGCGTTTCTCCTTTGCGCCCGAACGGGAACCATCCCCTTTGTGACCACGCGTAGAAGTGCCGCCATGGCCTGACCCCTGGCCTCTGCCGATGCGCTTTCTATTCCTTACTGATCCCGGAGCCGGCGTTAAACGATGCAGTTCCATTATGCTTGAATATTTTATTGCTGTAACAATAATTTGAATTTACAGGAGAATATCTCCTTAGCCTTCAGCCTGTTCCACTTTCACCAAGTGGGCGACTTTATTGACCATACCCACAATTTGCGGGGTGGCTTCATGAACAACCGACTGGCTGACTTTGCGCAAGCCCAGTGCCTTGACGGTAGCTTTTTGCCGCTTCGAGCGATCAATGATGCTCTTAACTTGCGTAATTTTAATCTTACCCATCGCCTTGAGTTTGTGCAGGGACCGGAGTCCATGCGAATGATTATCCGTTGAACAACTTCTCCATGGAAATATTACGCTGGCGCGATACTTCCATCGGGCTGCGCAATTTTGCCAAAGCATCAATCGTCGCTTTCACCACGTTGTGCGGGTTAGACGATCCCTGTGACTTCGCCAATACGTTGTGTACGCCGGCAATTTCCAGCACAGCGCGCATAGCGCCACCTGCAATTACGCCCGTACCATCAGCAGCAGGCTTGATCAGCACTTTACCAGCGCCGTATTTGCCTTTTTGCTCATGCGGTATCGTTCCTTTGTGCAGCGGAACTTTTACCAGGTTTTTCTTGGCATCGCCAATGGCTTTAGCAATAGACTCAGAAACGTCCCTTGCTTTGCCCAGGCCATGGCCAACCGTGCCTTTACCGTCGCCAACCACAACAATGGCAGCGAAACTGAAGGTTCTACCCCCCTTGGTCACTTTGGCAACGCGATTGAGGGCCACCAGCTTTTCCTTAAGCTCTGACTCAGCCGGTTTTACCCGATCGTTATTTTTGTTATCGCCGCCACCCCGACCTTGACGTTCGGAGTTGTTGTTGTTATTGGCGGAGGAATTTCTTTTTGCCATCCTATTGAATTATTAGAGAGGTTAGAACTGGAGGCCGCCTTCGCGAGCCCCGTCTGCCAATGCTTTGACCCTGCCATGGAAAAGATAGCCACTTCTGTCGAATACGACAGCCGACAGATTTTTTGCCAAAGCACGCTCGGCAATCAATTTACCGACTGCGCGAGCCTGTTCCGTTTTGTTTCCACCCGAAGCCTCTTTAGAAGAAGCAGCAGCCAGGGTAAAACCGTTTACATCGTCAATAGCCTGAACATAGATCGCTTTATTGCTCCTGAAAACGCTCAGTCTCGGACGCGCAGCCGTTCCCTGCACCTTCTTGCGGATGCGGTAATGGATGCGTTTCCTTTGTTGTGCTTTAGAATATTTCATTTTTACTTCCTTTCCGGCTTTAGTGTATAGTAACTTTAAGCAACTAAACCCAAAACCCTGTTATTCGGAATAATTTGATGCTTACTTCTTGCCGGCAGTTTTACCAGCCTTACGACGAACAATTTCGCCGACAAAACGAATACCCTTGCCTTTGTAAGGCTCTGGTTTTCTAAAGCCGCGGATTTTTGCCGCAACCTGTCCGAGCAATTGTTTGTCTATGCACTCCATGCGAATCAAAGGGCTTTTACCTTTTTCCATCGCCGTGCTCAATTTGATCTCTTCCGGCAGTGCGAACAAAATCGGGTGTGAATAGCCGATCGTCAGTTCCAGGAGTTGGCCAGTGTTTGCCACCCTGTATCCAACGCCGATCACTTCCATTTCTTTCACGAAGCCGTTTGTTACACCTTCTACCATATTGTTTACCAACGCGCGGTATAAACCGTGCATGGAACGGTGTCTTTTTGACTCTGTCGGGCGCAGAACATTCAGCACCCCGTCTTCAATCGAAACGGTGATGTCTGCGTCGAGCTGCTCGGAGAGTTGCCCTTTAGGTCCTTTTACCGTCACCAGATTCCCCTTGCTGACAGAGACTTCCACGCCTTTCGGCAGCGCAACTGGGGATTTTCCTATCCTTGACATGTGAAGTTGATTTTAGTCGTCAACAACGGTTAATAAATAAAGCACAAAACCTCGCCGCCTACTTTCATCGTCTTGCACTGCTTGTCAGTCAGTACACCTTTTGACGTTGAAATGATGGCAATGCCGAGGCCATTCAAGACGCGGGGTAAATCGTCCGCGCCTACATATTGACGCAAACCGGGCTTACTTACCCGAAGTAGTTTGCGCATGACAGGTTTTCTGGTAAGTACATCGTACTTCAAAGCGATTCTGATTACGCCCTGGTTACCTTTACCTGCCTCATCATCGAACTTATATTTGAGGATATAGCCATGATCGTAGAGGATTTCCGTCATGCGCTTTTTGATGCCGGAAGCAGGGATGTCCACCAAACGGTGTCCTGCTTGTTGAGCATTCCGAATTCGCGTCAGATAGTCTGCTATCGGATCTGTAACTGCCATTAGTTAAGCATTTCGCCAACCGGTTTTCCTTTTGATTCGGAACCTTGTTCGCTGTGAAAAAAAATAGAGCAAAAAAAATGAGCTTGACTTTACCAGCTCGCCTTGGTAATACCCGGTATTTTCCCGTCGAGTGCCATTTCCCGGAATTTCACCCGGCAAAGGCCAAACTTGCGAATATAACCTTTGGGGCGGCCAGTGAGCTTGCAACGGTTGTGCAAACGAATCGGGTTAGAAGCACGGGGGAGTTTATCCAACTCATCCCAATTGCCGTCTGCCTTCAATTGTTTGCGCAGGGTTGCATATTTTGCAACTAAGCGTTCTTTCTTTTTCTCGCGTGCAATGATGGACTTCTTTGCCATTTTATTCAGCGTTAATTTTTTGACCTTTAAACGGCAAACCCAGATGCTTGAGCAGTTCAAGCGCTTCGGCATCGGTTTTGGCTGTTGTAACAAATGTGATATCCATGCCACTGATCTTGCTCACTTTATCCAGGTCAATCTCAGGGAAGATAATTTGTTCGGTTATGCCTAAGGAATAGTTGCCACGTCCGTCGAAGCTCTTGTCGTTGATGCCACGGAAGTCGCGAACACGAGGGAGCGCAACGGTGATCAAACGATCCAGAAATTCGTACATTTTGACGTTGCGCAGGGTCACTTTTGCTCCGATGGGCATACCTTCTCTAAGTTTAAAGTTAGAGATAGCCTGGCGGGCTTTCGTTGGCACTGCTTTCTGGCCGGTGATCATGGTCATCTCAGCGATGGCATTGTCGGTCAGTTTTTTGTCCTGCGTGGCCTCTCCTACCCCCTGGTTAATGGAAATTTTAACCAGTCTGGGCACCTGCATCACCGTTTTGTACTGAAATTGCTCCATCAATTTGGGCGCAACCTCTTCACGGTATTTTTTCTTAAGTCTGGGTAACGTGCTCATTATTCTATGATTTCTCCAGATTTTTTAGAATAGCGCGTCATCTTGCCATTATCGGCAAGTTTTCGGCCAATGCGGGTAGGTTTGCCCGTCTTGGGGTCTACCAGCATTAAATTTGAAAGGTGGATCGGCTTCGCAATTTCATTAATACTGCCCGGATTTTCCCGGGTAGGCTTAGTGTGCTTTTTAGCCATATTCACCTGGTCCACGATCGCCCGGTTTTCGTCAGGAAATATTTCCAGTACTTCCCGAACCTTAGAGGTATCCTTGTAAGCACCGGAGATGACCACGACTTTGTCCCCCTTCTTGATCTTCAATTTAGGAGCGAAACGCTTCTGATTATTTTGCTTTGTCATCGCTAAAAACTTGACAATAGATTAAAATTTACAGTACTTCAGGAGCCAGCGAAATAATCCGCATGTAGTCCTTTTCGCGCAGTTCCCGTGCAACAGGGCCAAAGATACGCGTTCCTCTTGGCTCATCCTGGGCGTTCAACAACACCACAGCGTTGTCGTCAAACCGGATATAAGAGCCATCTTTCCGGCGAATCTCTTTTTTAGTGCGCACAACAACAGCTTTAGAAACTGTTCCTTTTTTGAGACCGCCTGGCGAAGCTTCCTTTACGGTAACCACGATTTTATCGCCAATTGAGGCGTAACGGCGTTTGGAACCTCCCAAAACCCGAATGCACAGCACCTCTTTTGCACCGCTGTTGTCAGCTACTCTGAGCCTGCTCTCTTGCTGTATCATCTTTCAAAGATTTTTTTTTATTTAGCCCTTTCGACAACTTCAACTAAGCGCCAGCGCTTGAGTTTGCTCAACGGACGCGTCTCCATGATGCGCACCGTATCACCTACGCTGCATTCATTTTTTTCGTCGTGCGCCATGAAGGTTTTGGTCTTCTTCACAAACTTGCCGTAAATCGGGTGACGAAGTTTACGCTCTGTGGATACCGTGATGGTTTTATCCATCTTGGCACTTGTCACAAGACCAACCCGCTGCTTTCTGAGATTCCTCTCTTCCATTGTGATAAACGAAATTAATTATAAAAAAACGTCAGTCTTATTCACTACGGCGTCTTGCACGCAACTTGGAACGCTTTTCCAGCGCTTCAGCGGGCAGGTTCGCCATTTCTCTGCGGCGCATCTCCGTTTTTACCCGGGCGATATCGCGACGCATTCCTCGCAGTGACAAAGGATTTTCCAAACCCTTGATGGCGTGATCGAACTGGAATTTTTGATATTCCCGTTCCATTGCCGCCAATTCATCGGTTAATTCGGCATCTGACAGCCCTTGTATTTCGAGTTTATTACTGTTTGCCATTGTCTGAATGATTCTAAAAATTCAAAAAGCCGCTTTGGTTATTTGCCTGCAAGGTCGGGGCGCATGATTGTTTTTGTGAGCAGCGGAAGTTTTTGCGCAGCAAGGCGCAGGGCTTCAGCAGCCGTTTCAAACGGTACGCCTTCGATTTCAAACATAATTCTGCCCGGTGCAACAACCGCTACATAACCATCGAGCGGTCCTTTACCCTTACCCATCCGCACTTCCTGAGGCTTCTTGGTAATGGGTTTATCCGGGAAGATGCGAATCCACACTTTGCCTTCACGTTTCATGTGACGCGTCATGGCAATACGAGCCGATTCAATCTGGCGACTCGTGATGCGCCCGCCGGTAATCGCTTTTAAGCCATATTCTCCGAAGGAGATGGTCGCGCCCCTGTGGGCAACGCCGTCTTTCACTCCTGTGGATTTATGTTGCTTACGGTATCTTGTTCTTTTTGGCTGTAACATGATTCAACGCATTTTGCCGATTTCACCCGCTTTCAACCTTAATTTGCAAGGTATTCCGAAAAGCCCGGCGAAGGTACAGCAATATTTTCAGAATATTCTAATCTCTTCTTGGATTTCTTCCACCGCCGCCGCCAGCGCCGCCACCGCCTCTGCGATTGCCGCCACCGCCACCGCGATTATCCCGACCTCCGCCACCGCGGTTGTCGCCTCTATCCCTGCGATCGCCGCCTCTTTCGCCTCTTTCATTGCGCTCGCTTCCTGGCGTCGTTTCCTTTTTGGTTACCCCAACGTTAGGAGACAAATCGCGCTTGCCATAAACTTCGCCGCGGCAGATCCAGCATTTGATGCCGATTTTTCCGTACACGGTTTGGGCTTCTTTCAGCGAGTAGTCAATATCGGCGCGGAAAGTATGCAAAGGCGTACGCCCTTCCTTGTACTCTTCCGTACGAGCCATATCTGCGCCGTTCAAGCGACCAGAGATGCGTATTTTAATCCCTTCTGCACCAGCGCGGATCGTAGCCTGGATGGCCATTTTAATGGCGCGGCGATAGTTGATCCGTGATTCGAGCTGCTTGGCAACCGATTCTGCAACGATTGCAGCGTCGAGTTCTGCCTTGCGAATCTCCACGATATTGATCTGAACGTCTTTGTTGCTCAGTTTTTTCAACTCCTCGCGGATGCGGTCAACTTCCTGCCCACCTTTACCGATGATGATGCCAGGGCGGGAAGTGTGAATCGTAACCGTGACCCGCTTGAGCGTGCGTTCGATTACAATGCGTGCGATACCGCCCTTTACGATACGGGCATTGAGGTAACTGCGGATGTGTTCATCTTCAATTACTTTGCCTGCAAAGTCCTTGTCTGCAAACCAGTTGGAGTCCCACCCGCGGATGATGCCCAAACGATTGCCAATCGGATTAGTCTTTTGACCCATTACGGTACTATTGAATTTGAATAAACTTTATTAGTTTTCTTCGAAGTGGACGCCGGTAATTGAATTACCCGGCAGTCGCCACTCCGGCAGCTTTTTTGCTGTCCACCACAATTGTGACGTGATTCGTACGCTTGCGAATACGGTTTGCACGGCCATGCGGTGCAGGGCGAAAACGCTTCAACATGGTGCCTTCATCTGAGAAGATGGTTTTCACAAACAGATCGTGATCGTCTGCGCTTTTGCCATCGTTTTTATTTTCCCAGTTAGCGACCGCGGAAAGCAATGCCTTTTCCAGCCACGTTGCCGATTCGCGTTTGGTGAAGCGCAAAATTGAGAGCGCCTCATCTACTTTTTTACCTCTGATATTGTCCGCAACCAGGCGCATCTTGCGCGCCGACATTGGGATGTTTCTCAGTTTAGATACTGCTTCCATTGCTTTGCAAAATTATGCGCGCCAGTTTTGCACGCTATTAACGGTTACCAGAGTGTCCCTTAAAGTTCCGGGTAGGTGCAAATTCTCCTAATTTGTGTCCTACCATGTTTTCGGTGACGAACACCGGTACAAATGTTTTCCCGTTGTGAACGGCAATCGTTTCCCCCACCATGTCCGGAATGATCATGGATGAGCGAGACCACGTTTTGATTACGGTTTTCTTGTTAGACGATTTGGCCTTGAGCAGTTTGTCCAACAATTTATGAAACACGTATGGGCCTTTCTTAATAGATCTTGCCATGTCGCTCTCTGATTTTTAGCTTGCGCAAAAGCGCTATCTACTGTTAATTAGATTTATTCCTGCGAGAAACGATAAGACGATTCGACATCTTCGTACGGCTCCGCGTTTTGTACCCTTTAGCAGGCTTGCCTGTTCTGGAGCGCGGATGTCCGCCGGAAGCGCGGCCTTCGCCACCACCCATGGGGTGATCTACCGGGTTCATCGCGACACCACGTACCCGCGGACGGCGACCAATCCAGCGCTTTCTTCCTGCTTTACCCAGTACTTCCAAACCGTGATCGGGGTTGGAGGTAGAGCCCATCGTTGCTTTGCATGTCAGCAGCACCCGGCGAACTTCACCCGAAGGCAGGCGAACAACGCCGTATTTTCCTTCGCGCCCCATCAACGTTGCATTGGTTCCTGCACTCCGCGCCATTGCTGCACCCTTACCTGGCTGCATTTCAATTGCGTGAATTGCCGTACCCAGTGGAATGTCCTTCAGGAAAAGTGCGTTGCCAATATTCGGCTGCGCTTCTTTACCGGAAAGCAGCTTGTCGCCAACTTTCAGGCCCTGAGGAGCGATGATGTAGCGTTTTTCGCCATCTGAATACACCACGAGTGCAATAAATGCAGTACGGTTTGGATCGTATTCGATGGTTTTGACAATTGCGGGAATCCCGTCTTTGTCGCGCTTGAAGTCAATAATCCGGTAGCGGCGTTTGTGGCCGCCCCCACGCTGACGCACGGTAAGGTGCCCAACGCCATTGCGCCCGCCGGATTTGCTGATGGGCCCCATCAAGCTCTTTTCAGGCTTATCGGTCGTCAATTCAGCAAAGGAGTTGCTTACACGAAAGCGTGTCCCCGGCGTTATTGGATTATATTTTTTGACTGCCATTGTCTTGAAATTTCTTTGTCACTCCAGCGCCTGAGCCATTCTCCTGCGCTTCGTAAATAAATTAAATATCTCCGTAGAAGTTGATTTCGTCTCCGCCTGAAAGCGTTACCAAAGCTTTTTTGAAAGCGCTTTTTCTGCCTTTTGCAACCCCGGCTTTCGTAGAGCGGGTGATCATTTTTGCAGGCATAACCAGCGTGTTTACGGATACTACACTGACGCCATACATATCCTCTACCGCCTTCCGGATTTCAATCTTGTTGACTTTTTTGTCAACAACGAAGGTGTAGCGATTGTATTTACTGGAAATCTTTTCTGATTTTTCAGTAATCACCGGCTTGATTAATATTTTCTTTGCCATTGTCTTGCGAATTTTGCCTTCAGTTGTTTGAAAAGGAGGCAGTTATGGTTTAAGCAAGTGTTTCTTCGATCTTCGATACGGCACTTTCCGAAATAATCAGCGTACCGGCATGCAGGATCTGATAAGTATTCACATCCGATGCGCGAACCACCTCTGCTTTCTGAAGGTTGCGCGCTGACAGGTACACTTCTTTTTCAAGTTCCGGTGTAATCAGCAGGGTCTTTTCCTCCATCAATTTAAGGCGCAGGAGCAGGTTTAAATACTCCTTTGTTTTCGGCGATTCGAAGGAAAAATCTTCAACTACGAGGATTTTGCCAACACCCGCTTTGAAAGACAAGGCTGATTTACGAGCAAGGCGCTTTACCTTCTTGTTCAGCTTGATGTCGTATTTGCGCGGACGCGGTCCAAAAACACGACCACCACCCATGTACAACGGGTTGTTCGTATCCCCTTTACGCGAGCCCCCCGTGCCCTTTTGGCGGTGCAGCTTGCGGGTAGAACCTGAAATTTCGCTACGCTCTTTTGATTTGTGCGTACCCTGGCGCTGAGCAGCCAGATACTGCTTCACAGACAAATAGACCGCGTGCTCGCTCGGTTCGATGCCGAAGATGGCCTCTGGCAGTTCGATCTGCCTGCCGGTGTTTTGCCCCTGAATATTTAAAACATCAACTTTCATTGCTATGTCATTTATCGCATGGTCGCATGATAATTTGCGGCGCTGCAGACATTGGAAGAATGATTACTTTTTCTCGATGATCACGTATGCGCCCTTGTGCCCAGGAATCGCTCCTTTTATCAGCATCAGGTTTTGCTCCGGAAGTACTTTTACCACTTCCAGGTTTTTCACCTTCACCCGGTCGCCGCCATCTCGGCCTGCCATGCGCATGCCTTTGAATACTTTGGACGGAAACGAGGATGCGCCAATAGAACCCGGTGCACGCAAACGGTTGTGCTGACCGTGGGTTTGACCGCCGACACCGTGAAAACCGTGTCTTTTGACAACCCCCTGAAAGCCTTTGCCTTTCGTGATCCCTACCGCATGTACTTTATCGCCTTCATTGAATACATCGCTTACCGTGAGTACGTCGCCCAGAGACTTCTGAACAATGTTGAAATCGCGGAATTCTACGACTTTTCGCTTCGGGCCGGTATTCGCTTTTGCAAAGTGACCGATCAGCGGTTTGGGCGTATTCTTTGCTTTGGCTTCGCCAAAACTAAGTTGAAACGAGGTGTACCCGTCGGTATCGTCAGTTTTAACCTGAGTTACCACACAAGGGCCTGCTTCTATTACGGTGCAAGCTACGTTACGACCAGCTTTATCATAAATGCTGGTCATACCGATTTTTTTACCGATTAGTCCGTTCATTTTAGCCGTATATTTTATACGACAACCTCGATGCCTGCCAGAGTTGTGTAATGAATACACCCCCCCCAGGCCGGATCGCCATGGTTAATGGCTTCGGGCTGTCCGGCGTTTAATAATGCTTATGTCAATTTAACCTGGATATCCACTCCGCTTGGCAGCTCCAACTTGGACAGTGCGTCTACTGTCTTCTGTGTGGGAGAATAGATTTCGATCAGGCGCTTGTGGGTGCGCAACTGGAACTGCTCACGAGACTTCTTGTTAACGTGCGGAGAACGGAGCACGGTGAAGATCTGCTTTTCAGTGGGCAGCGGAATCGGGCCAGTTACAACAGCCCCACTACTTTT